>JBGQKF010000258.1:0-6706 GCA_041499435.1 Gammaproteobacteria bacterium | reverse complement strand
GAAGAAGGGCGAGTGACAAACGGAGGAGAACTGCGCCTCAGCGATCCATCATGTTCGCCAAGCGAGACATCGTTGGCGTGGGTACCACTACCGCGTCAGCGGTTTAGTGTACGACCGTGAGGTCGTACGATCTGCAGGGTGAAAGTCCCTGTCGGAGTTGGCCACAGCTCCGTAGCCGAAGGTAACTGCGTCGTCGTGAGGCGAGGTGGGGAGTAACCGGAGGCGAACTGTCGGTCCGTAGGTTAACGAACCTGTTTCGGCGGGGTACGGCGGCGAGCCTGCACTAAAGTGGCGAAGCCTGGAAACAACGCATCACGCTGGCGTGGCGGATAAAGCGATGGTGTGGCGTACAACGTGATTGAGGACGGAACGACGGGAAGGTAGTACGAAGCAAGCGGCGAGACCTGTCGGCGAAGTGAACGCTGGCAGGAGTCAGAGTCCCAATAGTACCGCACACGGAGAAGCGAGCCGGACCGTGGAGACATGCATCAGAGCAAAAGGCGCATTAGGGAAGTGGGGCAGGAAGGTTGATAGTGACCCATCAGATGGAAGCATCGATATGAATGTCGAAGCATCGTCAGTGCCGGCAACGGCTATACGTGGTGCAAGCGCGTCGGGATGCTGCGTGCAGCAGAAAATCGCGCCAGCTTCGATCTGGACGGACGCTATGTTGGCTGCTCTAAAATCTGGAGTTAAAGGAGGCAAGTGGCATAGTCTGATCGATAAGGTGTATCGCCTCGAAACACTGGAGCTGGGCTGGGCTCAGGTGGAGAAGAACGCCGGAGCGGCGGGGGTGGACCGGATAAGCGTGCAGCGATTTGCGCGGCACCGGGACCGATATCTCGCTGAACTGGCCCAGGCTTTGCGGGACGGGCGTTATTGCCCGATGCCGGTGCGGCGTGTGTACATACCGAAAGGTAGCGGACACCGCCCGCTCGGTATACCTGCTGTCAAAGACCGTGTGGTTCAAGCTGCCCTGAAGCTGGTGATTGAACCGATCTTTGAGCACGAATTCGAGCCGCGAAGCTACGGCTTCCGTCCGGGTTTGGGTTGCAAGGATGCACTACGCGAAGTGGACCGCTACTTGAAAGAGGGCCACTGCTGGGTGGTGGACGCGGACTTGCAAAGCTACTTCGACACAATTCCACACGCCCCCCTTCTTGCAAGAGTGGGAAGACGGATCGCGGATGGACACGTGCTGAAGCTTGTCCAGGGTTTCCTCAAGCAAGACATCATGGAAGGCATGACGCGATGGACGCCGACTTCGGGCAGTCCACAAGGGGCTGTGGTCAGTCCCTTGCTCGCGAACGTTTACCTGCATGAGCTTGACGTCGAAATGCGTGAAGCCGGGCTGGTGATGGTGCGCTACGCGGATGACGCCGTGGTGTTATGTCGTACACGGGAGGAAGCGGATGCCGCGCTGACCCGGATGCGTGCTTGGGTGGAGGCGAACGGCTTGAAGCTCCATCCGGACAAGACCCACATCGGGGACTGTCGGATTGTCGGTAATGGCTTCGAGTTCCTGGGATACCGGTTTGAAGCCGGCCAACGCTGGGTACGCAAGAAGAGTCTGCAGGCGTTACGGGACAAAATCCGTGACCAGACCCAGCGGACCTGCGGGGGTTCTCTCGCCAGCGTGGTTGCATCGCTCAACCCCATCCTTAAAGGATGGTTCGGCTACTTCCAGCACGCGCATCACTACACCTTCTCTCCCATTGACGGCTTTGTTCGCCGTCGACTGCGGGCAGTCCTGCGCCGGCGCTTTCATCGGCCAGGTCAAGGGCACTGTCTGCGCGATCACCGACGATGGCCGAACGCTTACTTCGCTGATCTTGGGCTGTTCACGATGACCGAGGCCCATCGATTGGCACGCCAATCCCGATGCGGAAACAACTGACTGGAGAGCCCGTCGCGGGAAAACCGCCCACCGGGTTCGGAGGGAGGGGACGGCGATCGTCGTTCCCTACCCCTATCCCTTGGCCGTTTACGGCCTTCGACATTGGATACTTGTGGCGACCTCGGTGGACACTGTCGGTCACATCAAATTGCGGTTAATACAGATCATCTGCCCCCATCCCCACCCCGGCCCTCCCCTTGAAGGGGAGGGAGCCTTCCCTCATTCACTCCTTCCCTCCTTCACTCCTTCACTCCTTCACTCATTCACCCTTCACCCTTCACCCTTCACCCTTCACCCTTCACTCTTCACTCTTCACCCTCACCCCGCAACGCCGGCATTCACCTGCAGAAAACTTCGCATCCGCGCTACCGCCAGCTCCGGATCGGTGAGTGCGCCGCAGGCATCGGCCAACTCGAACACACGTGCATAGTGCGTCACATCGCGCGCCGATTGCAGTCCGCCCACCATCGAGAAGTGGCTCTGATGGCCATTGAGCCAGGCGAGGAATACTACGCCGGCTTTGTAGTGGCGTGTGGGTGCGCGAAAGATCTCACGGCCGAGCGCAACGGTTGGATCGATGATGCGGCGATACTCGCTCGCCTCGCCGCGTGCAAGCGACTGCAGAGCTTGCGCCGCGATCGGCGCGATCGGATCGAAGATGCCGAGCAATCCATGTGAGTAATGCTTGCCATCGCCCGCGATCAACTCGCCGAAGTTGAAATCGTCCCCGGTGAACATCTTCACATCGGCGGGCAGTCGGCTGCGCATATACACCTCCCATTTCGCGTCGAGCAGCGAGACCTTGATGCCTTCGATGCGCGGCGCATGCTCGGCGATGATCGCGAGCACCGTCTGCATCGCCGTCTCGATGTCCTTGCTGCCCCAATAGCCGGCGAGCGCCGGATCGAACATCTCGCCCAGCCAGTGCAGGATCACCTTGCCGCGACACTGGCGAAGCAGTTCGCCGTACACGCGCTGGTAATCGTCGGCGCTGCGCGCCACAGCGGCCAACGCGCGGCTCGCCATCAGAATAATGCGGCCGCCCGCGGCCTCGACTGCTTCGATCTGCTCGGCGTAGGCGCGCATCACGTCGGCGATGGTTGTTTTCGGCGTGGGAATCAGTTGATCGGTGCCGACCCCGCATGAAAGATCCGCCCCCGGAATGGTCTTGGCATGCGCGACGCTGCGGCGGATCAGTTCGAGCGCGGTCGGCCAGTCCAGCCCCATGCCGCGCTGCGCGGTATCCATCGCTTCGGCGATCTTGAAGCCCAGACGCCACAAATGCTCGCGGAATTTGAGCGTGGTATCCCAGTCCAGAGCGGGCCCCGCGTCCCAGGGATCGCGCGTCCGCAGCGGGTCGGGCACGACGTGTGCGGCCGCGTACACCGTACGATTGAACGGGCGCGGCTCGATGCGCGCGAACGGAGGCGTCGGGTTGCGCAACGTGTAAGGCCGCAATGTGCCGTCGGGTTGGGGCAGTGTGATTTGCACGATCGAATCCTCCTCAAATCCTGCTCAGAACGTGATCGGCGGCCTTCTCGGCCACCATGATGGTCGGTGCGTTGGTGTTCGACGAGGGTAGGCGCGGCATCACCGACGCATCGGCGACGCGCAGCCCATCGAGCCCGACGACACGCAGATCCGGTGTGACGACGGTCATGCGATCCGCCGGCGCGCCAATCTTGCACGTGCCGACCGGGTGGTGATCGGTCTTGGCGCTGGCGCATGCGTACTCGAACAGATCCTGATCGGACAATCTGCCAGGGCCGGGCAGCACTTCGTGCATTACAAAGCGCTTGAGTGCCGGCTGCCGCATGATCTCGCGCGCGAGCCGCAGGCCGGCCAGCGCCAGGCGCTGGTCTTCGCCGTCGGCCCAGTAGTTCGGATCGATCAGCGGTGCGGCTGTGGGATCGGCGCTTTGCAGGCGCACGGTACCGCGCGATCGCGGACGCAGGTAGGCCGAGTTGAGTGTGACGCCCGCATACTTCATTTTGGCCACGCCCGCTTCGATGCCCGAGCCCAGCCCCAGATGAAACTGGATGTCCGGCGAGCGTGCGGATCTGTCCGCGTACCAGAACCCGCCGGTCTCGAACAGGCTCGAGGCCACCGGTCCTTGGCGAAACAGCAGGTATTGCAGCCCGGCCCACGCCGCATGATGCGGGCGGTTGTATTTGTCATAAGTGTGATGGCCCGTGCATTCGGCGATCACGAACAGATCGAGGTGGTCCTGCAGATTGCTGCCGACGCCGGGCAGATCGAGGACCGGGTCGATGCCGAGCGATCGCAGATGCTCCGCGGGTCCAATCCCTGACTGCAGCAGCAACTTCGGAGAGCCGATCGCACCCGAGGCAACGACGACTTCCCGCTCGGCGCGCATGATCTGCGGTGCGTTGTTTCCGCGCATGAGCGTCTCGACACCGACCGCGCGTCCCCCCTTGACCACTACGCGCAGCGCCTGCGTGTCGAGCGCAACGGTGAGATTCCGGCGATCGCGAATCGGGTGCAGGTAAGCGACCGAGGTCGACGACCGGCGTGCATTGAGCTGCGTGAGTTGGTAATAGCCGAGGCCTTCTGCACGCTCGCCGTTGAAGTCGGGATTGAACGGGATGCCCAGTTCCTGTCCCGCCTGGAAAAATGCTTCGCAGATCGGCAGCGGACTTACTGGATTGGACACGCCGAGGGGGCCACCGTAGGCGTGGTACCGGTTCGAATAGCGCTCGTTGTTTTCCGCGCGCCGAAAGTAGGGCAGAACCGCCTGGTAAGACCAACCGATCGCGCCTTCGTGCTGCTCCCATTCGTCGTAATCGGCCGGCACGCCGCGCGTGTAGATCTGTGCGTTGATCGAGGAACCGCCGCCGATCACCTTCGCCTGTGTGAAGCGCAGCACTCGATCCTTAAGTTGTTTCTGTGGAGTCGTCGACCAGCCCCAGGAGCCGATGCCTTTGGTCATCTTGGCGAAGCCGGCCGGCATGTGGAACAACGGATGGCGGTCTGCTCCTCCCGCTTCGATGAGCAGCACCTGGGTGCCCGGGTCTTCGCTCAAGCGGTGCGCGAGCACGCAACCGGCGGAGCCGCCGCCAACGATGATGTAATCGTAAGTCGTGGCGCTCACCTCAGAATTCCTGGAGATGGACCTTGATGTGCCGGGCGGCGCGCAGCGACTGCGCCGCCACCGTCAGCGCCGGGTTGAGCGCAGCAGAGGAGGGAAAGAAGCTCGCGTCGATCACGAACAAATTGTCGTGATCCCAGGCCCGGCAGTGCGGATCGAGCACCGATGTGGCGGGATCGTTGCCGAAGCGCGCGGTCCCGCACTGATGCGAGGGCGTGTCGGTGCTGAAGGCCTGCGACAGCACGATGGGGAATCCGGCGTCTCTCAGCAACCGCTTCGCCACCTTGACGAACTGCCGATGCGTGCGCAGGTTGCTCCGGCGCCAGTTGAGCTGAATCGCTCCATCCGGGTGGAGTTGCACGCGGCTGTCGGCATGCGGTAGATCTTCGGACATGACGTACCAGTCGCTGCTGTGGCGTGCAAGTTGATGGCGCAGGAACTTAGGCGTGTGCGGCAGTGCCCCGCGCAGCATCGGCTCCTGGATTTTTCCGAGCGGCTGCAGATTGCCGAGTGGTGTGCTGCTCGCGCTGCTCTCGAAGTAGAAGTCGTTCAAGCTCAGCGTCTTCGGAAAATGCGTGCGATTCACGCGCGTGGGCATCAAGGCCATGAGCGCGGTGCAGTTGTGATTCATGTAGTAGCGACCGACCAGGCCGGAGGAGTTGGCGAGCCCACCAGGATGCTGGCCGCTGGTCGAGCGCAGCAGGATGGCCGCCGAGTTGATCGCACCGGCGGCGAGCACGAACAGGCGGGCATGGATGCGCTCCGTCACTCCGTGACGCTCGATCTCAGCAGCGACGATGCGCCGGCCGGTGTCGTCGGTCAAAAGCCGCGTCACGGTGCTGCCCGTCTGCAACGTTACGTTGGCATGACGCAGTGCCGGATCGACCAGGCAAATCTCGGCGTCGCCCTTTGCATCGATCATGCACGGGAATGCATCGCAAGTCCTACAGCGCACACAGGTGCCGCCGGAATGAAACGCGATGGAGCTCGGCATGTGAAAGGGCTTGAGTCCGAGCGAACGAAAGCTCTGCGCCAGCTCGTCCATCAACGGCTCGTGCGGGATCGGCGGAAAGGGATAGGGCCCGGAGCGCGGTGGCTCAGTCGGATCGTCGCCGGCCTGTCCATGCACGCCGAACAGGCGCTCGGCCTGCGCATACCAGGGCTCGAGCTCGCCATAACTGACTGGCCACGCGGGGGAGAGCCCTTCCTCGTACTCGACCGCCTCGAAGTCACGGCTGCGAAAGCGGAACATGGCTGTGCCGAAGAACTTGGTGTGCCCGCCGACATAGTAGAACTGTCCCGGACGAAACGGCGCGCCTTGCGCGTCGTACCAGGTGTCGTGCGTGCGGTAGCGCTGCTCGACAAACACCGCTTCGGCATCCCAGTTCTGCGGCTCGCGTGGCAGGCGCTCGCCGCGTTCCAGAATCAGGATCCGCGCCCCGCTCGGCGCCAGGGTGAGGGCCGTGCAGCCACCACCCACGCCGGAGCCGATGATGACGATGTCGTACTCGATCATGGCTAGGCTGGCGTCTTCATGAATGATCCAGACTAGTGGCCTGTAACAACTGCTTCGATGGTGATGACCATCGTCATCTGCCCCCTCCCTAACCCTCCCCCGCTTCGCAGGGGAGGGGATATCGTGCCGGTTCTCCCTCCCTTGCGTAGCGGGGGAGGGTTGGGGAGGGGGCGCATCGCTGTAG
>JBGQKF010000257.1:0-6708 GCA_041499435.1 Gammaproteobacteria bacterium | reverse complement strand
TTCAAATTGGACAACGCATCCGGAAGTTCATCATCGATCTAACGCGATGGTTTCTTCGAGTGGCGCTGCCGCCGACTCCAGACAGAACGTTCACAGGAGGCCTCGATACGACCCCCCGTCCAACTGCAGATTCTGGCCGGAGATGAAGCTCGCCTGCTCGCTGCACAGAAACGCGCAGGCGTCGCCGAATTCCTCGGGCTTGCCGAAGCGCTTGGCTGCGATGGTTTGGACAATACGGGCCCGTGCTTCCTCGTAGGTGATCTTCTCGAGCTTCATGACTGGTGATGATGCGCGTGCGCGTAGTGCAGCCGCAACAGGTCGATCCCATAGTCGTTGCCGTTCGGGGTCCTGACGATCGTATGCACATGAAACTTCGCCGGCTCCGCGTTGGTCAGGAACACGCCGGCGTGATGGTCGAACTCGATGAGGACGACCGGACTCTGGATCCGATAGTAGAAGGGACTGGTCTCCTCGTGACCGCCGATCCAGCAGAAATGCGTGTCGCTCAAGTACCGCTCGATCTGCTCCATCCGCGCCGTCTGTGGACCGGCCGGCAGTGGTGCAATATAGGCCGCGATCAGATCGAGCAGATGCCGGCGTTGCACGCCAGAAAGCGCTGAGCCCTGCAGACCTTCGTAAGGAATGATGCGATTGCCCTGATGAGCGCCCGCCAGGTGGAGGTTGTCCGCGAAATGCCGACGGCCCGGTGGCAGATCGCCGCCGACTATCGAGTGGGCCACGATGGCCTGGCGCTGCTGCGCCGGCGACAACGAGTGCATGAGCGCGAGGCCGGCGCGTTCCTCGTCCTCGAACAGGGTGATGCCCGCGAACGGACCGGTGTCTGCGTAAACCGGCTCCGCACCCATGAAGGTCGGCGTCAGCACCATCTGGCGGCCGAGCACGAAGCAGCTCAAGGTCAGATGGTGCCCGAAGAGCTGCCAGCCCCAAGGCTCGCTCGGCGAGGGTGCGCCGAATAGACAGAACGTGTAGCTCCATTCGCCGAGCACTGCGGCCCCGCCGACGAGGTCCCCGAGAAAGCGGTTCAGTCGCATCACGGCGCGCGAAGTCTCGTAGCCCTTGGCACTCAAGCTCGCACGCAACACGTCCATGACCGCCTCGCGTACGGAATCCGGTACTTCATCGAGGCGCAGTCCGTAGTTTTCGACATAGATCTCGGTGTTCTGCCAGCGGCGCCACAGGTCGGATTCGATGGGCAAGCTCATTGCCGCACGCTGCTCGAGCGACACCGATCCGAGCAAAGCGCTCACAGCCGCGACCATCGCCGCCGTCGGTGCGTCACTCGGCTGCAGCGAAAACAGACCCAGCATGACAACGCCATCGGTGGTGATGCCGGTGAACGGCGCCTTCGCCAGTTCTGCCCAGCCCCCGAACAGTTCCTGAGCGCGCGGGCTTTTAAGCCGCGCTTCGGCATGCGCGCGCGGCGTGGATCCGGCAATCCGCGATTGCCCCGGGGCAGGAACGAACGGCCGATAGTCGGGCCGGCTCATCGGCGTGCCATCCCGAGAACAGACCCAACCTGCAAGACCGCGCTGTGCCCGAGGCGCGATTCCACACTGCAGATGCTCGTCATGGTCTCCCATCTCCCTTCGGTAGCGTCGAAAGATCATACCTCTCGCGCGCCTCGCAATTTCGGAAGCAAAGCCGAAAGTGCAACCGCAGTCGCTGGGATATGATACGACGCCAATGACCTACGATGCCCTGATCGTCGGCTTTGGGCCGGTGGGTGCCACCCTGGCCAACCTCCTGGCGCGACGCGGGCTGCGCGTCGGTGTGGTCGAGGCTGAGCATGAGATCTACGACAAGCCCCGCGCGCTCACCTTCGACCACGAGGTCATGCGCGTCTTCCAGGCCTGCGGCCTGGCGGAGCGCATCGCGGAGTTCACCGCCCCTCATCGCGGGACACATTTTCTCGGCGTGGACGCACGCGTGATCAAGAAATTCGATCCGCTGTCCCCACCTTATCCTCTCGCCTGGCCGCCCACCAGCACATTCGTGCAGCCGGAGATCGAGCGGCTTCTGCGCGAGGGTGTCGCCGCGAGCGCGGGCGTGCAAGTCTTTCTCGGCCACCGCGGTGTCGCCTTCACACAGGACGATAACGGCGTGACGCTCACGTTTCGGAACATCGCGCAAGGCACGGAACGTATTCTGCACGCACGCGTTCTGCTCGGCTGCGACGGCGCCAACAGCTTCGTACGCAAGCAACTCAACATCGCGCTGGAGGACCTGGGGTTCGACGAGTGGTGGATGGTGGTCGACACGCTGATCCGACGTCCCGTCGACCTGCCGCCTCGTTCCATCCAATATTGCTGGCCGTCGCGGCCAGCGACCTTCGTCCCCGGGCCGGGGAATCTGCGCCGCTTTGAGATCAAACTGCTACCCGGAGAGCAGCCCGAGGCATTCGGCCGGCATGAGAACGTGGTCGAACAGATCGCCCGCTTCGTCGATCCATCCTGCTTCGAGATCTGGCGCTCTGCCGTTTATCGCTTTCATGCGCTCCTGGCCGAGCAGTGGCGACACGGCCAGGTGTTCCTCCTGGGTGATGCATGCCATCAAACGCCGCCTTTCCTCGGTCAGGGCTTGTGCGCCGGGATTCGAGACGCGGCAAACCTCGCGTGGAAGCTGGCAATGGTCCTTCAGGGCGACGCGCCCGACGCGCTGCTCGACAGCTACGAGCAGGAACGCAAGCCGCATGTGCGCACTCTGGTGGCTACCGCCAAGGCATTCGGTGAGATCATCGGGGAGGTCGACCCCGCAGCGGCACGGATCCGCGACGAGACGCTGCGCGGCCAGCTCGAGCGCGGTGAGGCCGAAACCATCCGCCAGCGCTTTATTCCCAATCTCACGACCGGGATCATCGACCGCGACCCGAAGGCGTGCGGAGCCGGCACCTTGTTCGTGCAGCCGAAAATCCAGCGCGACGCTCGGCAGAACGCGATGAGCGAAGCGATCCTTCTCGATGATCTTCTCCGGTCCGGCTTCCTCATCGCGGCGACCACCGCGGAATCGCAGGCATGGCTCACTCCCGAATCACGTGAACTGTGGCGTCGCCTCGGCGGAGAACAGATCGTTATCGGGGCAACGGGTGAGACGAGGCAGCCGGACGACCCTGCCGGAAACGATATTCAGTATCTGGCGGAGACCGACGCCCTCTTCGCCGCTTGGATGTCGGAGCACAACTGTGCCGCCGTGGTGGTTCGGCCCGATCGTTACGTATTCGGAATGGCGAACGATGCGGCGCAGTTGAACCGGCTGGTCACCGCCGTGGCCCGGCACGTGTTGGCGCCCTGATTTCGGCAACCTCAGCCACGTTCAGGCTGCAGGCAGCCCGAGAAACGCCGCGATCAGCTCGATCTGTGCTTCCACCATGTCGCGCCCGGTGCTGATGACACACCCCCGTGCTTTTACCGCAGCCAGCAACGGCGTGATCTCCGGCTTCGGAATCACGTCGGTGACCACTGTCGCGGGTGCGATGCGCGCTGGCTCGCAAGGCAGCGGATCGCCATCACGCAGGCCGAGCGGTGTGGCGTTGGCAAGGATCTCACAGTCGTAGCGATCGGCATCCACGGCTTCGCTCTGCACAAGCGGAAACGCAGCGTGCACTGCGCGTGCGACATCCTCTGCGCGGCTGCGATCCACATCGCGCAAACTGATCGCCGCGATGCCGCTCTGCGCCAATGCGAATGCCATCGCCCGCGCCACCGCACCCGCGCCGATCATGTGCACACGCTTGCCCTCGAGCTCGATGCCGTGCGCGCGCAACGCGCCGACATAGCCGCGCCCATCGAACATGTCTCCGATCCAGCGCCCGTCGGGCATGCGCCGTGTCGCATTGATCGCTCCGACCCGCTTACCGTTCTCGTGCAGCTCATCAACGTGCCTCAGCATCGCCTGCTTGTGCGGCATGGTGACGATCAACCCATAGCAGTTGCGCAGCCGCTTGAAGCCGGCCACGGCGGCGTCGAAGCCGGCCGCATCGACCTCCGCCGGCACCATTACTGCATCGATGCCGCGTTGTGCGAACAGCGCATTGAAGCGCTCCGGCGTGCGCGCTTTGGCGAGCGGGTCACCGAGAATTGCGTAGAGGCAGGTGTTGCCGGTGATCGTCATAGCACGCGCATGTGCAACCCGCCGTCGACATGCACCGTATCGCCGGTGGAAAACGGCAACGCGCCGCTCGCGAGCATCGCTACTACACGGCCGACGTCCTCGGGCTCACCCCAGCGTTTCATGGGCGTGATCCCCTCCGCGATCATCTGATCGTAGCGCTCGGCCACGGGCTTGGTCATGTCGGTGCGGATGATGCCCGGGCGCACTTCGAAGCATGCGATGCCGGCGTCGGCCAGGCGCAGCGCGAACAGCTTGTTCATCATCGTCAGTGCGCTCTTAGACAGGCAATACTCCGCGCGATTGGGACTCGCCACCGAAGCGTTGACCGAGGAGATGGTGATGATGGTGCGCGGCGGCTCCCCCGGCACATCCCAGAGCATGCGGCGCGCTATGGTCTTGGTGAGGAAGAAGGTGCCGCGCAGGTTGACGCTGATCAGGCGATCGAAGCTGTCCTCCTCGACTTCGAGAATGTCGCCACGCTGCTTCACCTGCACACCGGCGTTGTTCACGAGACAATCGAGGCGCCCGAATGCAGCGAACGCCGCTTCGACGAACGGCGGATGGCGCACGGTGTTGGCGATATCGGCGGCGATGAACTTCGCGCGCCCGCCCTGCTTCTGCACTTCGGCTGCGGTGATATCGGTATCCGCGGTCTGCTCGAGATCGTTGATCACCACGTCGAAGCCACGTGCGCCGAGCGCCACGGCGATGGCGCGGCCAATGCCGCGATTGGCTCCGGTAATCAGTGCAGCGGGTCGTACTTTGACTCCAGCCGGTGGCGGCGTAACGATCACGTATCGCTCCTCAGGTTTTCGCGCCGGCCTGCTGCCACCGCTACGCGTCCGATGAAAGATTGGAGATGCTCTCGCGCATTTTGCGACAGTGCAGCGACAGCGGCAAGGAAAGCGCAGTCGCTGTCTCTATGATCCCTGGCAAGCCGACCGTGTGACAGCACCGGCGCAGGACGGTTCGCGCGATCCACGTCCCTCAATCGCCCCGCGGCGGCACTGCGGACAGACGCGTCGAGACCTCGATGAAATAAGGAGCGTTCGCAGTGAGACCACGGTTCAACGCTGCGTCGATCTCACCGGTATGGGTGACCCGTTCCGCTGCCATGCCGAATGCTCGTGCAACGCGCGTGAAGTCGGGATTGAACAGGTCGGTGCCGAGGTGACGGCCGGGATAGTCACGGTCTTGATGCGCGCGGATGGACCCGTAACTGCTGTTGTTGGACAGGATGAACAGGATCGGCAGCTCGCGTGCGACAGCGGCGATCATCTCGTTGCCAGTCATCATGAAGCCGCCGTCGCCAACCATGCAGATCACCTTGCGGCCTGGCTCACGCAACGAGCATGCGATAGCGGCCGGCGTGCCATAGCCCATCGCACCGGACAGCGGGGCCATCAATCGTTGCGGATACTGGAATGCACAATGCCGGTAGACCGGGGCCGCAAAGCTGCCGGCATCCAGACATACGATCGCATCGTGCGGGAGTCGTGGCACGAGAGCGCGCACCACATCCGTGAAGTCGACCTGCTCGCCTGCGCGTGGCGCGGGCCAAGCCGCGATGTCCTGGTAGCACGCGTGAACGCGAGCGGCCCAGTCGCGCCGCGCCGCTCCGATCGGCGTGGCCTCTGTACGAACCAGATCGCGCGCGAGCGCGACCGGATCGCACACCAGGCCCAAGTCTGCGGCGAAATGCTGTCCGACCACGGCCGCATCGGGGTAGCAATGGATGAAGCTTTGCGCCGGACGCGGCAGGCGCGGGAAGGTGTAGCCCTGACTGGTGATGTCGCCGAAGCGCGTGCCAAGTGCGAACAGGAGATCGCTCGCATGGAACGCCGCCATCTGCTGCGCTGGATTGGAAAGCCCCAGATCGCCCGCGTACAACGGATGGCTGTTGGGAAACAGATCATGGCGGCGAAACGACACGGCGACCGGGATGTGCCACGACTCCGCGAGCGACAGCAGGCTCTCGCGCCCCTGCGGGACGTCGAGCGCGCCGCCCGCGACGATCAACAGCCGCTGCGCTTTCTCCAGCAGACCTCGCACGGTGCGCACCGCGTCCGGTGCTGCTGTCGTCGAGGCATTGGGCTGCACGATCCAGTGCGGCTGCGCAGCCGGCTGCTGCTGTATGTCCTCAGGAACGGCGAGCACAACCGGACCGGGCGTCCCCGACATCGCCACGCGGGTCGCCTTGAACGCGAGCTCGGCGAGCTGCGCGGCATCGGTTGCTTCCGCGACCCATTTGGCGATCGATCCGAACATTTTCTGATAATCGATTTCCTGGAACGCTTGCCGCCGCAGATCGCTTTTGGGCACCTGGCCAACGAGAAGAATCAGCGGGATCGCATCTTGTTGCGCTGTGTGCACGGCAATGGAGCCGTTGGCGGCGCCCGGGCCTCGGCTCACCATGAACACACCGGGCCGTCGCGTAAGGCGCCCCTCGGCACAAGCCATGAAACCGGCGCCGGCTTCATGCCGGCAGGCGACCACGTCGATCTGCGGGAAATCGTTCAGCGCATCGAGCAGGCCAAGATAGCTTTCGCCAGGAACCAGGAATACGCGATCGACACCATT
>JBGQKF010000256.1:0-6708 GCA_041499435.1 Gammaproteobacteria bacterium | reverse complement strand
GCTATGAGCGGTGGACGCGCGGGCGCGGCAGTCTGGAACGCGGCATCGAGCGCGTGTCGCTGCCGATCATCATCAAAGTGTTTCCGGTGCTGGCCGCAGGTGAGCGGGGTGCGCCAATCATCGATGTGACACCGCTGTTCACCACCGAAGTGGGACGCGGCTTCGCTTTGGAGTTCCGCCGCCGCTTTCACATGCAGGACGTGGACGGGACCCGCTCCTATATTCAGCGGGTGAAAAGCTTTCCGCAAAATCTCGAGATCAGTTTCTACCAGACCTGGGTGCCGGATCTGAAGGAGCTCTACAAGCCCACTCGCGAGGGGGAAGAGCCGGCGCCCGCAAGCATGGCATTCTTGTTCCACACCAGCCTGCTGCTTCTGCCCCAAGCGCCCATGCCAGGGCGTTGCGCAGATGATCGCGTGGGCTACTTCGCCACGCCCTTCGATGAGTATGGCACCAGCGAGCATGGCCGCGTGAAGCGCGCGTTTGTCAACCGTTACCGCCTGGAGAAGCAAGACCCCAGCGCCGCGATCTCCGCACCCGTTTCGCCCATCGTGTTCTACTTGAGCCCAGAGGTTCCGGAGCAGTGGCGGCCTTATATCAAGCAGGGCATCGAATCGTGGAATGCCGTGTTCGAACAGGCGGGTTTTCGCGACGCGCTGGTGGTGCGAGACGCGCCGAGCGAACGGGAAGATCCCAACTGGGACCCCGAGGATGTCCGCTATTCCGTGATCCGCTGGACCCCCAGCGGACGCGCGCACGCGCTCGGGCCCAGCGTGGTCGATCCGCGCAGCGGCGAGATCATCTCCTCGCATGTCTTGTTCTGGAACGACGTGCTCAAGCTGCTGCAGACGTGGTACTTCGTACAAGTTGCGCCCCTCGACCCGCGCGCCGCAAAGCTTCCGCTGCCCGATGACCTCACGGGCGAGTTGTTGCGTTATCTGGTGATCCACGAGGTCGGCCACGCGCTGGGGTTGCGTCACAATTTCAAGGCTCACTCCGCATACACGGTCAGCGAGCTGCGCGACCGCGAATGGACGCAGCGATGGGGCACCGCGGCGTCCATCATGGACTACTCGCGTTTCAACTATGTCGCTCAGCCGGGGGACAACGCCGGCCTGTTGCCTAAGTTCGGCCCTTATGATTTCTTCGCGATCGAATGGGGCTACAAGCCCCTGGCACCGAGCGCAAACTGCGACGATGAGTCCGCAGAGCTGGATCGGATGGCGGCGCGCCAGCTGGATGAGCCGATGTTGCGATTCGGTGGCGAAGACGATGCCTCCGATCTCGATCCACAAGTCAATACCAACGTGTTGGGCGCCGATCCCATCGCCGCCGCGGATCTTGGGCTTCGCAATATCGATCGCGTGGCCGCGCTGCTGGTCCCCGCCACCACACGCAAGGGTGAGAGCTATACCCGCCTGGGCGAGACGTACCAGGCCCTGGTCCTGCAGCGGCATCGTGAGCTCGCGGCTGTCGCGAAGATGGTGGGGGGCGTCGAGGAGACCCGCTACCAGGGAGGTCGCGGCGGCATTCCGTACGTGGCAGTGACCGCGGCCCGGCAGCGTGAGGCTGTGGCATTTCTAGTGCGCAGAGCGTTTACGACACCGACCGCCTTTTTCGACCTCGATCTGCTCCGCCGCGTCGCGCCCTCGGGTGCCACGAACGCGCTGCAAGGCTCCAATCTGACTCTGCTTTCAAACCTGCTCAGCCCTGAGGTGTTCTTCCGGATGGCCGAGAGCGAGGCAATCAATCCCAAAGCGAGCTTCACGGGCATCGATCTGCTCAAAGCGCTCAATGACGGATTGTTCGAGGAGCTCGACGCAAAACGGCCGGTGGTCAGACTGTACCGTCGCGAACTGCAGCGCAACTACGTCATGTTGCTCCTGGTCGCAATGGGGGCGGCGAGCGACCCCCAAGTGCGGTTGGATTTGCAGCAGAGCGATCAGCCTTCGAAACCGGAGTCACAAGGGATACGCAGCGCAGAATGGCTGTCCTCGCCGCTTGCGGAAAGTGCACTTCAGTACCGGGCCTCGAAGAAGCGTCCCAGCGAGTTCAGAGCCGCGCTGCGCGGTGGCCTCGCTTTTCTTGCCGCCAGGATCGATCAGGCGCTGCAAAGAACCAAGGACCCGCGAACCGCTGCACACCTGCGGGATTTGCGTGCCGAGCTCCGCGAAGAAATCTGGAGCGTCGCCGCTCCTGCAAGCAGACCGCGGAAGTAGTTCTAAGGACGCCCCAGTATGCTGCCGAACCGCACCCAGCGCTCACCGTCGAAGCGCATGAGCTGTGCCTGCTTGACCGGAACATAATCTTTCGGGCCGGTGTTGATCTTGATACCCGGCAACATCATCGGCAACTGTAAGTCTTTAATGTTGGTTGCCTGGTGCAACACGTTCTCGCGGGTCAGCTCATCGCCGCACCGTTTCAGCACTTCCACCATGAGCTGCGCCGCGTTGTAACCCAGAACATTGTCCCAGGCGATCGGATCGCCGTCTGGATACCACCGCTTGGCCCACGCGAGATACTCCTTGACCCCCGGATCGTCGCGCCATTGCGGATCGCTTGGATCCTTGGCTACGGCGGAGGAGATCAATCCAACTGCCTTTTCCAAACCGGCAGGGCGCAGGACCGCGCTGACCGAAGAAGCGGGGAAGGCGATCAGGTGCAGTGGCTTCCAGCCGATGTCATAAGCCCGGCGGATCGCCTGCGCACCGAACTTAGGTGTCGTGAAGTCCGCGAACGTGTCTGCGCCCGAACCTTTGAGTGTCACGATCTGCGAGTCGATCGTCGGGTCGGTGAGCTCGTAGGACGCTTCGGCGACGATCATGGTGCGGGCTTTGTCGCCAAGCGCTTCTTTCAAGCCTCTGAGGTAATCCTTTCCGAAATCGTCGTTTTGATAGAGCACTGCGATCTTCGCGTTCGGCCGAGTCTTCAGAATGTAGCCTGCGAAAATCTCAGCATCGATTGGAAAGGGCGGTCGAGCATTCTGAATCGTCCAGGGAAAATGGTCCGGGTCAGCCCATCGCATCAGGTTGCTGGCAATGAAAAGATGCGGGACCTTATTGGCGTTGACGTACTTGTGGATTGCCGAATTCGCCGCCGTGCCGAGCGGTGAAAAGAGTGCCAGTACCTTTTCCTCTTCGACCAGCTTGCGGGTTTGCTCGACCGTCTTCGGCGGACTATAGGAGTCGTCCAGACTGATGAGCTTGATGCGACGCCCGTTAACACCGCCGTTGGCATTGACCATCGAGAAGTAGGCGGCCTCGGCCTTACCTGTCGTGCTGAGCGCTGAGGCCGGCCCACTGTACGGCATGGTCTGGCCAAGCTTTATCTCGTCGTCGGTCACGCCGGGGCCATAGTTCTTCTGGGCCACCACCTGCCCCGCTGCAACGATCAGCAACGTCATCACCGCCAGCCAAACGGCTGATGAGCGCTGCTTTTGATCGATCCGCATTGTCTCCTCCCCCACCTGAGTTTATCTGGACTGCAACGGGAACGCACGGCGCGATTCTACGCGCGCCTGCGCTTGATTGAGCGGAGCCATGTGCATCTATATGGGTCGGTCTCGACGCTCAACGTCGGCCGTGGCGAAGGTTTGAGGGGGGATCAGATGACGCGCTACGAGCCGAGAAAGGAACTGACCTAACGGCTTCACCGCCGATATCCGACGCAGATGCCCGCGCCCCGCGCCACTCGCGGTTCAGCCTGAAGCCCGTCGCGCAGCAAGCTACCTCCCGAAGAGGACCTGGTCGCGAAGGCCAAGCCATCTCTGGCCGAGGTCGGCTTACGCGGACGGCGAACCGCGCGAGTTGCCCGCCACCGCCAGCGCCAGGTGGGAGCGGAGCAACGATATGCTTGGGGACGCTTACTTCGGCGCTGCTTCGACCTCGATCGCCACTGCTTCGGTGTAGGTGATGTCCACGACATCGCCCACTTTGACCTTCTTGAGGTTGGCCGGGTTGCGCGCCTTGATCGTCTGGCTGTTGCCTTGCGGACCCTTCAGCGTTACGGTGCCCTTTGCGAGGTCGATGGCCTCTATTGTCGCGGTGAAGGTGACGCGCTGGCCCACCACCCCTGCCGGCTTCTCGCCGGGCTTCGCGCGGACTTCCGCCGCCTCCGCCGTCACATCGCCGCTGGGCGCCCCTTCGCCCGGCTTCTTCACCTGCCAGGCCACATGCTGGACGTAGGCGATCTTGACCACATCGCCCACCTTGACCTGCGGCAGGTTACGTGCGCGCTTGTCGACGTGGATGGTGGTTTCGTTTCCCTCGGGTCCCTTCAAGGTGACCATGCGGGTCTTGAGGTCGATGGCCGTGACCGTGGCTTGCATTTCGACCGCTTGCGAGATCTCGCCCTTGGGAGGGCCGCCCGCCGTCTTGTGCTGATCCGCCAGCACGGCTTGAGGGCCGGCGAGGCAGAGAACGACAAACAGTGTTGTTGCGAGCTTCTTCATAACTTTGGTCTCCATAGGATTCACAGGTGCCCGTTCGCCGTAGCAACGACGGCGGTCAAGGGGCGGCGTAGGATACCAGCTTTGGGCCGCCGCGCAGAACGGTTGGCGCCCGGGAACGCTGAGCAAGTCGATGAGTGGGAAGTAGGGCGTGACCCTGCTATGGGATACCGTTCGGCTTCCACCACCAGCCACCTTGGGTGCAGTGCGAACGGGTGAACTCACAGAACGGCCGATTTGCCCGCGCCCGGCTTGCCGATGATGGCAACCACCTGACCCTTGCCTCGCCACGCATGGTTTAGTGCGTCCTAGGTGATCCTTCACCGCTGCGGTCCATCTGTTCGTCGCTCAATCGCAGCATACGCGCGATTGTAGAAACTCGGATTCATCAACACAACAATTTTGAGATAAGTTCTAGTCTATTTGCTTTATCCGGGCATTGCATGCGCGTTTGTCTAAGCGAGGGTGGTCAGAGCCGCGTATGATGTGCTCTGTCCTGCAAGTTTCTGCCGGGCAACTCGAATGAGTTAGTCATCTAATCCACTCGACAGGAGGAAGCATGCTACGCCACCTAACGAAAGTCGTATGTGCGGGCGCGATCCTGGCTGCCACGCAAGTGAGCCTAGCGCAGGAGACGCGTCCGATATTGACGCAGACCACTGCGAAGAAGATGGCCGATGCGTGCGAACAATTCGCGCGCGGCAAAGGCTGGAAGATAATCGTCGCGATCGTCGATTCCGGCGGGGTGTTGAAGCAGTTTAGCCGGATGGACGATTCGTTCATGATCAGCGTCGAGGTATCGCAGATGAAAGCCCACACCTCAGCCGGCGTGCCAGTATCGAGCCGCAAGTTCGGAGAGATCGCCAAGGCCAACCCCGGCTTGGAATTGGTGCCGAACACCGCGACCTTCGCGGGCGGCTTGCCGATCATCACGGCAAGTGGCGCGCATATTGGCGGCATTGGTGTCAGCGGTGCTAGCGGCGACCAAGACGAAGAGTGCGCGCAGGTAGCGCTCGACGCGGTGAAGGATGTGTTGAAGTAATGTAGTTCGCGGTGCTGTGTGAAGCGCAGCAGCGTCGGGGCTGCGCTTCATAGCGGTCGCTATGGAAAGCGTTCCATAGCCTGGCAGGTATCGGCCAACTCCAGCCGGTCGCGCGCTCCAAAATTCACGCTTGCAATGACCGGTCTCAAGGCGCAGCAGGACGTAGCTTGAGGTCGCAAGCGTGGCGAGCGATCTCCCAAGCAGATCGTCAAAGATTAGGGACCGCAACCAGGATACTGCTCAGACCTTCACCCGAAGAACTCCACAGCGCCCGTCTCCAGGTTGTACATCGCGCCGGTGATCTTGATCGTGCCGTTGGCTTCCAGCTCCGCGAGCACGGGACTGTCCTTCCGGATGTCGGCCACCGTCATCTCGACGTTCTTGCGCGCCACGGCGTCCACGAAAGAGTAGTTCGTCGCCGAGCGCTCACCGGTGTAGAGTGTCGCCTCCACCGCCGGTTTGATCTTGGCCAGCAGGCCGGTGAGATTGCCCAGCTCGGCGTTGGCTATGGCACCTTTGACAGCACCACATGCGGTGTGCCCCATCACCAGCACGAGCTTGGCACCGGCCAGCTTGCAGGCGAACTCCATGCTGCCGAGGATGTCCGCGTTTTCGACGTTGCCCGCGATCCGGCAATTGAAGATATCGCCGATACCGAGGTCCATGATCACTTCAGCCGGCGCGCGTGAGTCGATACAGCTGAGCAACACCGCCGCGGGATACTGTCCCTTGGCGCTCGCCTTCTGTTCTCTCAGATAGTTGCGGTTTTTCCTCTCGCCTCTGCGAAAGCGCTCGTTCCCCTCTTTCATCGCCTCGATGATCTGCTCGGGCGTCATCTTGTCGCGCTGTGCCTTGGTCAATGCATCGGCGCGGGCCGACTCCTTGAACAACACGCCGCCGGTAAGCCCGAGAACGGTCGCGGCACTCGTCGCCTTGAGAAAATTCCGGCGGCCCGAACCGTCGCAGTTCCGGGGACGTTCAAGCTTGTCGCACATCGTGAGTCTCCTCTCATCATCGTTTGCTGCCACACCAACGTGGCACATTGAACCTTCGGGGCGCCGAGAATGATACCCTGGTGACTCGAAATTCGAGGTTCGCAGCGCGTACCGAACGGGGAGTCACTTAGCTGCGAACGAACCGGGGAGGATAATTCGTCATGGCCACCGTAACACAGCACCCGCGCTTCGCGCAGATGCTCGAGCAGCGCTGCTTTTTCCTG
>JBGQKF010000255.1:0-6710 GCA_041499435.1 Gammaproteobacteria bacterium | reverse complement strand
TTGATCAATACGCTGCCGCTGGAACGCTCGCCGCCGTCGCTGATACAGCGCATCAGCGTGGTTTTGCCTGCGCCATTCGGGCCCACCAGGCTGAGCAGCTCGCCGCGCCGAGTATTGAAGTCGATGCCGTCGAGCACCTGCAGGCTGCCGAAATGCTTGCGCACGCCCTGCAGCGCCACGGCATGCTGGCCTGCAGCCGCGAGACCCGCGAGCGGCTCCTCGATCGCTGGGCGCAAGATGGGGATGTCGGCCTGCGCGCGTGCGTCACGCCCGCGCGAGAACACACGCTTGATGAGCGGCGCGATGCCCTGCGGCAAGGCTACGATGACGACCACGAAGGCGAGCCCGAAGATGAGCTTCCAGATGAAGGGCAGATTGCCGGACAGGTAGGCGGTGCTGACATCGATGAGCAGCGTGCCGATCACCGGCCCGATCAGCGTGCCGCGGCCGCCGAGCGCCACCCAGATCACCAGCTCGGTGCCGAACACGAAGCCGGCGTACTCGGGTGCGACCACCATCTGTACGCCCGCGAATGCATAGCCGGCGATTGCCGCAATCACCGCGGAAACCATCAGCAGGAGAATCTTCACGCGCGAGACGTTGATGCCCAGGTATTCGCAGCGCGACTCGTTCTCGCGGATCGCGACCAGGATGCGCCCGGCATCGCTGCGCACGAAGAGCCATGCGCCGGCGGTAACCATGGTGAGGAAAGCGCCCGCAATCCAGAACCAGGTGTTGATCTCGATCGAGAAGCTGTCGAATCCCGACAATCCGCTGCTGGAGCCGGTGAACGTGCCCCCGGAGTACAGGATCTGCGCGACGATGATCGGCAGCACCAGCGTGACCACGGACGCGTACAGCGGGGAGGCGCCGTGATAGAACGCAAGCCAGCCGACCAGCATCGCGACCACCACGCTCACGGCGATGCCGGCGGCGAACGCGAGTGCCGCATGCTCGGGAGTGAATCCCATATGCGTGAAGATCAACCCCGCGGAGTACGCGCCGATGCCGAAGAACGCAGACTGCCCGAACGTCAGGATGCCGGTGTATCCCCACAGAATGTCCACGGTCAACGCCACCGCCGCATATAGAAACGCGCGGATGAGATTGTTCACCATGAAATCGGGGAGAACATACGGGCCCAGCGCCACCAGCAGCAAAGCCGCAGCACCGAACATCAGCACGAGTCGGATGTCCGAGCGGCGCCCCGACACACGGGAGGCTACGGCGGGAGCCCCGGCAGCCGGCACGCTACTCACGAGCAAATCCTTGCGGCCGGAAGCGGAGGATCAGCGCCGCGAGCACCACGATGGTGAGCCCGCCGAGAATCGGATTGCCATAAGTGCTCACCAGGACCTGAGCGCCGCCGAGCACTACGCATGCGATGGCGAGACTCACCAGCGACATGCCGGATACCAGCACCAGCATGAAGGCGT
This sequence comes from Gammaproteobacteria bacterium, assembly GCA_041499435.1. Classification (GTDB taxonomy): domain Bacteria; phylum Pseudomonadota; class Gammaproteobacteria; order Burkholderiales; family SHXO01; genus SHXO01. Next base: position 5,274 of record JBGQKF010000255.1, on the reverse strand, counting down.
TCACCAGCCACGGCACACCCATGTTCGGATCGACGCTGGAAAGCGGCGTGATCAGCGCACCGGCCAGCGCCGCGAGCCCCGAGCCGAGCGAGAAGGTGACAAAGCGCACCAGCCCGCTGTTGATACCGAGACCGCGCGCGAGATTTTCGTTCATGATCACCGCGCGCGTCTGCAGGCCCAGCCGGGTGCCGTTGAGCACCAGCCCCATTACCGATGCGAGCACCACGGCAACCAGCACGAGAATCAGACGGTACTGCGAGTACGAGGCGCTCAGGAACTCGATGGCGCCGTGCATCGGGCTTTGCACGAACTGCACTTCGCGCCCGAACGCGAGCGTGATCACCTGTCCCAGAATGATGCCCAGCCCCCAGGTGGCGAGAATCGCATCGAGCGGGCGTGCGTACAGCGGCCGCACCACCAGCCGCTCGATGATCATGCCGCACACGCAGCCGATCGCGAACGCCATCGGCAGCGACAACCACGGATTCCAGCCGAGCCGGGTGACGAGCAACGCCGAGTAGCCACCGACTGTGAGGAAGCCGCCGTGCGCGAAGTTGATGATCTTCATCACGCCGAACACGATCAGCAGTCCGGCGGCTACGGCATAGAGAATCGCCGCGGTGGTGATGATGTCGAGGAGCTGAGCCACGTCAGTCGGCGATGAACTATCTCAGGTCGAACGGGTGATGCTCTCCCGCTGTTGCTCCCTCCCTTGCGAAGCGGGGGAAGGTGGGGGAGGGGGCGAACACCAAGCAACTCGACATGCGAAGCGCCCCCACCCTAACCCTCCCCCGCAAGCGGGGGAGGGAATCAAGACACTACTTCAGCTTCGGGCACTGATCGCCCGGATCGACGTCCTTGAACGTCTCCAGAATCTTCACGCTGCCGTCCTTCTGCACCTGGCCCAGGTACATCGTGAGCGGTGCGTGGCGTTCCTTGTTCATTTGGATCTTGCCGCGCGGTCCATCGAAGCTCACCTGAGACAGTGCTGCGATGATCTTATCCGGATCGGTCGAGCCCGCTTTCTCCACGGCGAGCTTGTAGGCGTAAACGCCCTCGTATTCGGGGACCGACAGATCGTTGGGTGTCTTCAGGTCAGCGCCGAACTTCTTCTGCATGGCGGCCAGAAATTCCTTGTTCTTCTGGTTGTCGATGTTGGTGAAGTACGACCCCGAGATGTAAATGCCGTCGGCATCGGGGCCCATGCTCTTCGCCGTGCCTTCATCCACCGCGAGATTGCCGTATGGAATGTTCACGCCCGCCGCCCGCAGCTGCTTGGTGAGCGTCACGTTCGGTGCGCCGCCCGCGGTGGAGGTGATCAGTGCATCGGGCTTGGCCGCCTTCAGCTTGCCGATGACCGCAGTCCAGTCCGAGCCATCCATGGGGAGATACTCTTCGCCCAGCACCTTGCCGCCTTTCTTCTCGATATAGCCGCGCGTGAACTGCAGCATGCCGCGACCGAACGCGTAATCGCTGCCGACCAGGAAAAAGGTCTTGGCGTTGTCCTTCTTCATGAAGAAGTCGACGATCGGCGCCACCTGCTGGTCCGGCACCCAGGCGTTGACGTACAGGTACTTGTTGCAGGAGCGGCCTTCGTAGAACGATGTATAGATGAACGGCGTCTTGCCGCGGCTGACGATCGGCAAACCGGCGTTGCGCGCTGCACTGGTTTCCATCGTGATGAGCACGTTCACCTTCTTCTGGAAGATGAGCGAGTCGAACGCTTTCTGTGCGCCGGCGGCGCCGCTGCCGTCATCGGCCACCTCGAGCACGACCTTCTTACCCATGATGCCGCCCTTGGCATTGATCTCCTCGACCGCCAGCTCTGCGGATTGCACCACGGATGGCGCAACCACGCTGTTGGCGCCGCTCAAACCCACTGGGATACCGATCTTGATGACGTCTTGTGCGCTTGCCGTCGAGCTCGCCGCCAGCGCGACCGACAGCAGTGCACCGCCGGCCAGGTAGTTCAGTCGCAAAGCCATTTGCAGGTCCCCCAATAATCGACGCATGTTGTTAGGTGGCACGGCCGACCGACCTTCCCGCCGGTGCGGCCGCGCGCCGCTACCGAATGGCAATAACCAGACCATCCAGGCTGGCGGCCGATCTTAACTGAATATACTCAGATTTTCTTTTTCGCGCGGGGGAGGTATGCGGATTTGATGCACTTCCACAGTGCGGAATGCTCTATCGCGTGGCGATGTCGCGTATGCCGGCCAGGCTAGGCCGTGTGCGCTGAGAGCCGGCTGCTCCGGGATGCGGTAGCTGCGCGCTCGCTGCCGCCAGCGCAGCACCCAGCCGAGCGTGAAGCCGGCCAACGCGTCGCGCAAACAATACACCGCGCCGATACAGATCGGCGGATTAGCCGAGCTCACGCCGAGCCAGGGCGCGGTGGGCTCCCAGCGCCAATTGCCGAGCCAGGTGCCGTACAGCTCCAGCGCGATTGCGAGCAGGAAGGTGGCCGCGTATACATTTCGCTTGCGAGCGACGAGCAGGGTGATGATAAAGGCGGGAGCAAGCGCGATACTCAGCGTGTCGATGCCCGCGTGCAGCGCGTACGCTGCATAGACAAGCGCGACGACCGGAGCGATTACTAGCACGATGCCGCGCAGGCGTTCGGCGACATACAGCGCCAGGAGCAGCATGAGGACGTGCCCCGGGGGAACGAACATCGGCACGTTGTACAAGCGGTATTTGTACAGGCCCCAGATCAGCGAACCGAACACCTCGCCGAGGCTCGACCAGGCCAGACACCCGAGGATGATGATGCGCAGGTCGCCGCGGGCGCGATGCAGGAAGCGCAGCATGACGGCCCAGACCAGCACGCTGCCCGCAGCCTGCACGGGCAGCTCGAGGTTGCGGTCCAGGTATAGCCCGGCCGCGAAGACGAACACCATCAGCGCCGCGTCGGCCGCTCTCAGCTGGCCCCCGGCTTGCAGCCCGGTCTCCTGCGACAAGACGCTGCCATCGACACGCATAGTCTTCCCCGGCTAGACGAAGATCTTCGATTGATATAACGCGAGACAGCGGCTGTCACAAGCGACGCAGGCGTCCCGGGCCGCAGTATATCAATGCATGGCTCACGCAGGGGCGTAGGGAGCTACTCAAAGCCTGTTCCGTGGGGCCCAGGACGGCGGAGCGCCAATCGTGGCCGCGAGAATCGGGGCGGGCGGCTCGCCGGCATGCGACCCGCATGTAAGAAACCTTCGCTATAGTGTCTGTCTTTGATTGGCCTCGAGGAGAAGACATGACGTCGAGATTGGTATGTGCAGTGGGATCCGCCTTCGCTCTGGCTTCGGCGGGAACGTGGGCAGCATCGTTCGAGTGGGTGAACGGCACCGTCACCAACATCACTGCGCATATTCCCAGCTATACGGTGGCGATGGTGAGCGGGCGCGGCGTTCGGTTCTGCGATCCGGAAACCGGAGTGGATTACGAGATCAATGCGGCCAACGCGCCATTCGACATGCTTAAGGCGGCGCTCCTGCACAACAAGAGTGTGCAGGTCGGTGTGCAGAATTTCGGCAGGGATGCGTCGGGTGCGGAGAAGTTGTGCATCGATCGGGTCGTATTGTCGAACTGAGCACTGCGAGGCCCGCGGTCCCTGCGTTGACGGAGGAAACCATGAAGAACTTTGCCACTGTGGTCGTTGCCGCTGTGCTTTGGTTCGTGCCCCAGGCCTTCGCCGCCGAGGCGAACGAATTGAGCGCACAACAATCCATTCATATCGATGCGCCGTCCGCGGCGGTATGGGCGGTCCTGGGAGACTTCAACGGTCAGCCGCGCTGGCTCCCGCTGGTCGAGCGCAGCGAGATCCTCGTCGGCACCAACAATCGGGTCGGCGCGATCCGGCTCATCACCCGTCGGGACGGCAGCAGGGTTACCGAACGACTGCTCGAATACGACCCTCACAACATGCGCCTGGCGTACACGTACGTGGACGGCGCCGTGCGCGCCAGCGATTACTTCCCGGTGGTGACGGTGAAGGACGCCGGCAATGGCACCAGCATCGTGGAGTGGTCCGCTCACTTCAAGCGCCTCGCGTACTGGGTGGACCCGCCACCCGAGGGGCAGGACGATAAGACGCTGACGGAGTTCTATACTCGCATCTACAAGGCCGGGTTGGAGAGCTTGAAGCGTACGGTGGAGGGCGGGCAGTAGGGCTACCTGCTCTCCTACCCCCTCTGCTTCGCGAGAAAGCGATCGAGCTGATTGGCGAACGCCTGGCGATCGGCCTGGCTGAACGCGCTCGGTCCGCCGGTCTCCACACCGTTGTTGCGCAAGGCCTCCATGAAGTTGCGCAGATCGAGCAGCTCGCGGACGTTTTCGCGGCTGTAGAACTCGCCCCTGGGATTGAGCGCGAACGCATCTTTCTCGACTACCGCCGCGGCCAGCGGGATATCCGCAGTGATCACGAGATCGCCGGGTTCGACAGCGCTGGCGATGTGCTTGTCAGCGACGTCGAAGCCGCCGGGAACCTGCAACGTGTGGATCCATTGCGAGCGCGGCGTACGCAGGGCTTTGTTGGCGACCAGGATGAGATTGCGCTGGGCCCGCTCCGCGGCCCGGTAGAGAATGTCTTTGATCACGCCCGGGCAGGCATCGGCGTCGACCCAGATCTGCATTGGTGCCCTGAGTGAAGTGCGAAACCATTGTCCTCTCGCTTGCGGGGCGGGAGAAGCAGATCGTTCCGCTGGAGGTATTGATTACGAAACCCTGGACCGTTCCTCCGCCAATACGCGGTCCAATGCCGTCTCCAGCATTCCCAACATCGCGTCGATCTCGTCCTGCGAGAGATTCAACGCAGGCATGAAGCGCAGCAGATTGGCCCGCGGCGAGTTGAGCAACAATCCGTTATCGCGGGCGAGGTCTGAGACCTTGGACCCGATGTCGCGTTTGAGATCGAGCGCCACCAGCAGGCCGCGCCCGCGCACCTCGCCTAGGCTCTTGCGCGCTGAAAGCGCCGCGAGGCCTTTCATGAGGTACGCGCCGCGCGCCGTGACCGTCTCCAGAAATCCGGGCGAGACCATCGCATCCATCACCGCGCAGCCGACGGCAGTCATCAGCGGATTGCCGTTGAATGTGCCGCCCTGATCGCCGTGCTCGAAACAGGACACCGCCTCTGTCGCGACCAGCGCGGCGAGCGGCACGCCACCGCCCAACCCTTTTCCCAATGTCATGATGTCGGGCGCGACGCCGGCGTGTTCATAGCCCCACAGCTTACCGGTGCGGCCGACGCCGGTCTGGATCTCATCGACGATCAACAGCAGGCCG
>JBGQKF010000254.1:0-6713 GCA_041499435.1 Gammaproteobacteria bacterium | reverse complement strand
CGGAATGTACGCGAGCTCAGGCCGTGATGATGGTGGCGATTCGCCCCCTCTCCCCGACCCTCTCCACGAGGCGAGGGGGATCACCCTTCACTTCTTCACCCTTCACTGATCTCCTTGTACTCCACCTTCACGATCTCCAGCACCTGATCGCCGCCCGGCGTCTTGAACGTAATCTGATCGCCCTCGCGATGTTTCAGCAGCGCGCGCGCCAGCGGTGAGATCCAGCTGATGCGGCCGCGTGCGACGTCGGCTTCGTCGATGCCGACGATGCCGTAGGTGTTCTCTCCGCCGGCCTCATCCATCAACCTGACCGTAGCACCGAAGAACACCTGATCGGTGGCTTCGCGCTCGGCCGGGTCCACGACTTTGGTTGTCTCGAGTCGCTTGGTGAGAAAGCGGATGCGCCGATCGATCTCGCGCAGGCGGCGCTTGCCATAGATGTAATCGGCGTTCTCAGAGCGATCGCCATTGGACGCGGCCCAGGCGATGACCTTGACCAGTTCGGGACGCTCCTTGTCGAGCAGCCGCAGCGCCTCTTCCTTCAGCCGTGCGAAGCCCTGCGGCGTGATGTAGTTCGGTGTGCCGGGTGGAATGGCTGCAGCGCCGGCTTCTTCATCGTCGTCTTCAAAAGCCGGCTTGGGATTTTGTGGGCTCATGTGCGCAGCGCGGTCGATATCAGCGTCATGACCAATGGCCTGACGGATCGATCGACATAAGGCCGCCGGTCATCTCAAGCGCAAGCTAACTCGTGCGCCAGTGTGCACAAGTCAAGCGGGTTCGCGGCCGAAGCTAAAATTATGGCTCAAGGCTACAATTGTCGCTGATTCGAACCCATAACAGGAGACCCGTCATGGCGATCAAGGTCGGCGAACGGCTGCCCACAGGCACATTGTGGGAATTCATCGAAGAGGAGACGCCCGGCTGCAGCGTAGGGCCGAACAGCTTCGACGTGGTGGCGCAGCTCAAGGGCAAGCGTGTTGCCATCTTCGGACTGCCCGGCGCCTTCACGCCGACCTGCTCCGCCAAACACCTGCCGGGCTTCGTCACCCAGGCCGAGCGGCTCAAGGCCAAAGGCGTGAACGAGATCTGGTGTCTGTCGGTGAATGATGCATTCGTGATGGGCGCGTGGGGCCGCGAGCAGGCTGCGAAAGGCAAAGTGCGCATGATGGCCGATGGCAGCGGGCAGTACACCGCGGCGCTCGGACTGGAGCTCGATCTCGTGGTGCGCGGACTGGGCGTGCGCTGTCAGCGGTTTTCCATGCTGGTCGACGATGGCGTGGTGAAAGCCCTCAATCTCGAAGAGCCGGGCAAGTTCGAGGTGAGCAGTGCGGAGAAGCTGCTGGAGCAGGTGGAGAAGGGGACGTATTTTCTGCCGTGAGCTGCGGTAAACCTGTAACCTCAACACAGAGGCACAGAGGGCACAGAGGCACACAGAGAGACACTCGTGATCACCCAGCTGATCTTTCGGCGTCCATCTGCGGACCTTGTGCCTCAGTTGTCTTTGGACAGCGCTATGCGTTGACATAGCCCAACTTTCGAGAATGGATTCCTCTGTGATCTCTGTGCCCTCTGTGCCTCTGTGTTGGGTGTAGTCTTTAGACAAAAGCGATCAACGCATCCAGAACCGCATCAGGCTGCTCGGCCATCAAGTCGTGTCCGCAGCCCTCCAGCGTGACGATCTTCACGCTCGCGATCTTCTCCGCAATCGGCTGCGCGGCGCGTGCCGGCGTCATCAGATCGCTCTTGCCCGAAATCATCAGCGTCGGGCAACGCACTTTCTGTGCGCTCTCCAGCCCGCCTGCATATTGATTGCAAGCATTGAAGTCGGTGTACAGTGGCGCCATGGTTCGCTCGAGCAGCCGCATGCTGCCACCCATGATCCACTGACCGGGCAGGCGATTGCCGCCGATCTGTCCTGAAGTGCTGTGACTCCAGACGTTGATCATCTCGAGCGCGGCATGCTCGCCGGCGTGCGCCGTCTGCAGCAGTGCGTCCGAAACTTTCATGGGAAAGGCGCTGCCGATCAGGACCAGCTTTTCGACGCACTCGACGCGCGCCGCCGCGGCCTGCAAAGCGATCAGCGAGCCCATGCTGTGACCGATCAATACCGCACGGTCCAGCGCCGCGGTGTCGAGGACAGCGAAGGTCCAGGCCGCCAGCTCCTCGATCGAGGCAAGCGCCGGTCCGTCGGACTTGCCGTGACCCGGTAGATCGACCGCGAGCACATTGAACCCGTGATACGCGAAGTAGCGGCTCTGCAAGGCCCACACGCTGTGATCGTTGGCCGCGCCATGAATGAACATCACCGTGCGCTGCTCCGGTGCGATCGGCTTGGTCCCCGTGTAAGCGTAGACTCTGCGGCCCTGCAGCTCGAATTGCATCGCCTCTCCATGATTTCGGCACTCCGCCGAGGGCTCTAGTATCCTACTTGCCTACATCCCGATCAACGACCGCAGACTCACGACATGTCCAGCAAGATAAAACAGGTCGACACCGCGCTCTATCGAATTCCACTGGAGACGGCTCTGTCCGACAGCACGCACGGCACCATGACGCACTTCGAGCTCATCGCTGTGCGCATCTACAACGACGACGGTGCCGAAGGTGTGGGTTACACCTTCACGGTCGGCGCCAACGGCTCAGCGATCCGCGAGCAGATCGTGCGCGATCTCACGCCGCTGCTCAGCGGTGAGGAGGCCGACCGTACCGAGGCGCTCTGGCAGCGCATGTGGTGGAAGCTGCACTACGGCGGCCGCGGTGGCAGCGCGGCGTTCGCTATCTCCGCGGTCGACATGGCATTGTGGGACCTGAAGGCGCGCGTGCGCGGGGAACCCTTGTGGCGTCTGCTGGGCGGGAACGATCCGCGCGTGCCGTGCTACGCGGGCGGCATCGATCTGGAATTTCCGCTCGAGCAGTTGCTTGCACAGACGCAGGCGAATCTCGCCAAGGGCTTTCGTGCGATCAAGATGAAGGTGGGCCGTCCGCGGCTCAGCGAAGACGTCGAGCGTGTGCACGCGATGCGTGAGATGCTCGGCGCCGACTTCCCGTTGATGGTGGACGCGAACATGCGCTGGAGTGTGGACGAGGCGGTGCGCGCGGCGCGCAATCTGCAGACGTTGAACGTCTATTGGCTCGAAGAGCCGACGATCCCTGACGACGTTGAAGGCCATGCGCGCATCGTGCGCGAGGGCGGCTTACCCGTTGCTGCCGGAGAGAATCTGCATTCGCTTTGGGAGTTCGCCGCGTATCTGCGCGCGGGAGCGGTGACGTTCCCGGAACCCGACGTGACGAATTGCGGCGGTGTAACTGTGTTCATGAAGATCGCGCATCTCGCGGAAAGCTTCAACCTGCCGGTTACCTCGCATGGTGCACATGACGTCACGGTACATCTGCTTGCTGCTGTTCCCAACCGCTCTTATCTCGAAGCGCACGGCTTCGGCCTCGATCGCTTCCTCGAGCACTCGCTGGTAATTAAAGATGGTTTCGCGATCGCGCCCGAGCGCCCAGGGCATGGGGTGAGCTTCGATTGGAAGGGTTTGGCGGCTCTAAAACGCTGAAGGGGCCTGTAACAACTGGTTCGATCGCGATGACGGTCGTCGTCTGCCCCCTCCCTTACCCTCCCGCGCTTCGCAAGGGAGGGGATATCCGTGGTGTGGTGAAAGCACAAGCGATTCCGCAACTCATGATCTATCGCGTTCACATCTGCAGTTGCCGGTTCTCCCTCCCTTGCGAAGCGGGGGAGGGTCGGGGAGGGGGCAGATCACTGTAGGTACACAATCGATTGTACAGGGCACTAGAAACCGGACGAGCGATGCGCTAACGCGTATCGGGTGCTCTCCGCAGCACACGCGATGACGTTTGCGAGCGCTAGCGTGCTGGCCGAGCCTTACGCACGGCATGTGGGCTATGATTGCGTCATGGCACAACTGATTCAGAGCTAGCGATGCGGTCCGAGTTGCTGGAGCTTGGCTCCAGGCTCTCCGCACGGGGGGAAGCGTTCGCGCTGGTCACCGTGGTGAGACGGGAGCCGCCGAGCTCCGCGCGCGTTGGCGACACCGCCCTGGTGACGAAAGCCGGAGATGTTCACGGCTGGGCGGGCGGCGGGTGCACGCGATCGACTCTACTGCGCGAGGCCCTGCGCGCAATCACCGATGGCGAGCCCCGACTGCTGAGTCTGTCCCCCGATCCTGCTAGTGAGCACCGCCCCGGTCTCGTCCCGCTGCCGATGACCTGCAAGAGTGGAGGTACCGTGGATCTCTATGTCGAGCCTGTGCTTCCCGCCCCTCGGTTGGTCTTGTTCGGTACTTCTGCTGCAGCGCGGATGCTGGCACGCATCGGACATGCGATGGGTTATCGCGTCGACGCCGTCGATCCGGAGGCAGACAAGGCCGCTTTTCCGGAAGCGGAGCGCGTGCTGTCGCAGATCGCGCCGGGTGTCGTGCCGCCGGGGTCGTATGTGCTGGTGGCAACGCTCGGCGAGCGCGACCTGGAAGCGATCGAAGCGGCCGTCGCGCTCGAGCCTGCTTATCTCGGCGCTATTACCAGCCGCTCCCGGTTTGCGCAGCTCTCCGAAGCGTTGCTCGCTCGCGGCGTTCCGCGCGAGGCGCTGGACCGCATCACCGCGCCGGCCGGACTGGACATTGGAGCGCGAACGCCCGAGGAAATCGCTCTGTCCATCATGGCCCAGATCGTTGAGCGCCGGCGGCGTTCTGCGCGCGTTGCGGCAGAGACCCAGAGCGCATCCCCCCCGGTTGCGCCGCCCGTCGACCTACCGCGTGAGGCGCTCGATCCAGTGTGTGGCATGACGGTGGCAATTGCAGGAGCGCGTCACCTCGCCGAGGTAGATGGGCGCAAATACTACTTCTGCTGCGCCGGCTGCCGCCAACACTTCCTCGCCGATCCTGCTCGCTACGCCGCATCGAGTGCGGGAGCCCGCGCTTCGTGAACGACGACATTCGCGCGATGCAGGCGCTGCTGGAGCGGTGCGGCTATGTCGCCGAGCCGGCCGTCGCCACCGCGGTTTACCTCGCCAAGGAAATGCAGAAGCCTCTCCTGGTAGAAGGCGAGGCCGGCGTTGGCAAGACCGAGATCGCAAAAGTCCTCGCACGGGCGCTCAACACGGAGCTCATTCGGCTCCAGTGCTACGAAGGGCTGGACACCAACACGGCACTGTACGAATGGAACTATCAGCGCCAACTACTGCGGCTCAAGATCGCCGAGCGGGAAGCGCACGATCCGAGTCAGCTCGAAGATCTCATCTTCGGGCGCGAGTACCTGCTCGAGCGTCCGCTGCTGCGCGCGATCACGCGCCGCGATGGACCGCCGGTGCTGCTGATCGACGAAATCGACCGGGCGGACGACGGCTTCGAGGCCTTCCTGCTCGAGCTGTTGTCCGACTTTCAGATCACCATCCCCGAGCTCGGGACCATCCGCGCTGAGCACTTGCCCATCGTCGTGCTCACCTCGAACCGAACCCGCGAAATCGGCGATGCGCTGCGGCGACGCTGCCTCTATCTGTACATGGAGCATCCGAGTCTGGAAAAAGAGCTGCGCATTCTTCGTCTCAAAGTGCCCGACCTGAACGAACAGCTAGGCTTGGCCATCGCGCGGTTCGTGCAGCGCCTGCGCAAGCGCGACCTGCGTAAGCTGCCTGGCGTGGCGGAGACGATCGACTGGGCACAGGCGCTCGTACGCCTGCACCAGGACCGGCTCGACACAGAGATGGTATCGGCGACGCTCGGATGTCTGCTTAAAGACGAGCATGACGTGAGGAAGACGAGCGAGGAGGCGCTCGCGGAGCTCGTCGCGTACGCGTCGGACCCGCAGGCGTGAACGACTCCCACGGCATCACCGCGCGGCTCGCGAAGTTCGCGGCGGCGCTGCGCAGCCACGGCATCCGGGTCGGACTGGGTGACGAGGTCGACGCTGGTCTCGCGCTCACACTCGTCGATCTGATGGACCGCGACGAGGTCCATCGGACGCTGCTGATCACCTTCAAGGTCCCGCGCGACGCGTGGGCAACTTTCGACCAACTGTTCGACGAATATTGGGGTGCGGCCGTCGGGGCCAAGCGTCCCGCTGCGCGTCAGGCGCCGCCCCGGGACCATCGCGGCCCGGTGCAGTGGCGATGGGACGGACAGCGCGTGCGCCTCGCCTTACCCGACGCACAACAAGAGGTAGGCGACGACGAGCAGCCCGGCTACAGCGCCGACCCTCTGCTGCGGCAGAAACCTTTCGATAAGCTTTCAGCCGCCGAGCTCGCGGCGATGGAGCGCTTGGTGGCGCGCCTGGCGCTCCGGCTCGCGACGCGAAGAAGCCGCCGCTTGATTCCCACGCGAGGGCGTGGGGTCGTGGATCTTCGCCGCAGCTTTCGGGACGCTCTCGCGACCGAGGGTGAGCTGCTCGGCCTCGCACGCCGCACGCGCGCACGCGAACAGCCGCGCCTCGTGCTGCTGTACGACACGAGCGGCTCGATGGACGCTTATACCCGCGTGCTGCTCGCGTTCGCGCTCGCGCTGCGTCGCGTCATCAAGCGCGTCGAGATCTTTGCCTTCAACACTGTGCTCACCCGCGTGACCCGCTTGGTGGAGCCGGCCAGGATGTCTCACACGCTCGAACGACTCGCCGCCGGCGTGCCTGATTGGTCGGGCGGTACGCGGATCGGATCGTGCCTCTCGCAGTTCGTCGAAGCCTACCTGGGTGCAATGGTGGAT
>JBGQKF010000253.1:0-6739 GCA_041499435.1 Gammaproteobacteria bacterium | reverse complement strand
TCTGATGACGTCGTTCGCCTTCATCATGGGCGTGTTTCCACTCGTGGTGACCAGTGGAGCGGGCGCCGAGATGCGGCGTGCGATGGGTATCGCGGTGTTTGCCGGGATGCTCGGCGTGACGTTCTTCGGTCTCATCCTCACCCCGGTGTTCTATGTCCTGCTGCGCAGCCTGGTGAGAAGAGAGCCGGCCACGGGTGGGCGGGTGGCTCACATTTCGACCTGACGATTAGACTAAAGACGGGTTGCAAGCTTGGCCGCCAAGGTGTCCGTCCTGGGGTGTCCGTCCTGGGCAACAGGTCGTCTACACCGTCTCAAATCTAAAAGGCGGTTTGCGGCCCGCCGGTCAGATCTATGTGAAGTTTTGCAAACCGTTCCGCGATCGGGTTTGCCACGTGCATTTGCACGAAGCTACAATTGCGCAAACGGATGCTACTGCGTGAGCTTCCGAGCATGCAGGCCAACTGGAGAATGAAGGAAAGCCTTGTGAAGCATGACATCGCGGAAGCATTGGAGAGGGCTGTAATCGCGCATTGCAGGGAGGCTGGCATAGCAGACGCCGCGGTGAAGGTCTTCGCGGCCGACGGCTTGCACCCACGCGGCTACGTTGCCGCGGTTTCCCCCAGCGCCCGGCATTGCTTTGAGACTTTGTTCACCCGAGTCTTCGATTGTCGACCCGTGATGGTGGAGTCCGGATATATCATGGAGGAGCAAGACGCATTTGACCTCGCGCGTCTCGAGCCCTACTACAGCCCCCCATCGAGTTGGTATCAGGATTCCTTGTCCCCCGGCCATACCGGCGCATGACACAACCCGCTGCTTCGCGTGCCGCAGTCACTCGACCGATCTCGGTCTAGTACACCTCGGGCACGATCATGTCATCGGGTACCGGGCGACGCTGATAGTCCTCGTGGCGGACACGCTCGGGCAACGTGATCGGGGGATGCTCGATCTCGTGATACGGCATCTGGCCGAGCAGATGCGCGATGCAGTTGAGCCGCGCTTTCTTCTTGTCTACCGCTTGCACCACCCACCATGGTGCCTCGGGAATGTGCGTGCGCTCGAGCATGATCTCCTTGCGCCAGCGTGTAGTCCTCCCAGCGGCTCCGCGACTCCAGATCCATCGGACTGAGCTTCGATTGCTTGAGCGGATCGTGGATGCGGCCGAGGAAGCGCAGATGCTGCTCCTCGTCGGTGATCGAGAACCAGTATTTGATGATCTGCAGCATGCAGATTGCGGTTTGGTGACACCGGCGGAGGTCACCGTTGCTCGCATCCGAATCCGGGCCTCGCTTAACAACCCACGCGAATCACCTTTGAGATTTCGTTCTGTAGATCGGCTGGGGCTCTGATCAAGAGCGTGGTGTCAGAGAATGTTATGGTGTGCCAAACGCCTCCATGGAGGACGAGAAACCGGTTAGTGCCGTTGAAAAATTCGTAGTCCACGTTGGCAGGGGAGAAGGTCTCTCCCAGCCGTTCCAGCAGATCGCAGGCTTTGATGACAGCATCGGCAGTTGGCGCCGTATGCGACATCGAATGCTCATTCATAGAGTTTACTGAGGACGTGCGAGCCGCCCTCACGATAACCAGGTTAGACTCTAGCGAGGATGTGTTACAGGAAGTCGCGAAGGTCTTGGGTTATCCACAGCGGATGTGGAAAACCGTGTCGATAACTCTCCGATGCCGTTGGCGCAACAGCAGGTTAATGTTCTGCCCAAAACTTGAGCAATATGACGGTTGTGTTACCACGGATCACGCCGCAGGATTTCGATGCGCCAGGCCGCAGGTTAGAATTCACGTTGACCGGCGAAGCGCGCAGACGTGATCATGCGCGGCTCAGCGAGCCAGCTTTCTGCGCCGGCGTTTTCCCTGGAATTGCCAAGCAACAGACTCGGTAAAGCGACTGCAATCGCAGCGCCTACGCACCCTGTTTCCGTCATGCATTCACAGGAATACGTGGCTGAACGGAAACGTTGCCGGTCATGAAGGCCGTGCCATTGCAGCGTACGCTGTATCTCGTTTGTGCCGGGCGCGGCGCGGAGCGACGACACACCTAGCGCCAGCGATAGTGGCCTGTCCAGCGCGGGCGATGGCGCCACGTGGTTTAGATAGGCCAACGACTGCATCCAGCAAAACACGATGCCGATGGCGCACGCGGTCAGGTATCGGTTGCTATGTCGCAGTAGCGAGCTTTCCATTGGTGCTGTAGGCAAATCTGACTCAAAGTGTTGGGTGTGAGCTGGCCAGCCAATCCAGGTAAGATCAGCTGTCAGTATGTCGTAGATCGATTACATTTTCGTGCATGGGTTGATGGGGTGTTCGGGCCATTTCATGGGACAAACGCAACGGCCGATTCGCAATAGTGCATTCAAAGGCGACGCAGTGCTGGTGGGCGAGCGTATCGATCTGCGCTCGCTCAGCGCCACAGCGACGCTGGCTACCAATCCGCTCACGATCGCCAGCGCCACGGGGGTTGTCACGCTGTACCGGCATGGCGTCGTAGTGTTCTTCGATGTATCGCACGCGGAGCAGGCGGTGTTTCTGCAGGAGCTGCGTCCGTTTATCACCAATGCTTATTCCACCCCGGAGACCGAGAGCATCGATATCCGCGTCGAAGCGGGCGGCCGCGAGGGCGTGACCGCCGGTGTTCTGACGCTGGAGGACGCCAGCGTCGAACGCCTGCAGATCATCGCTGACGTGCTGAGCAAGAGCGCCTTGCTTGCGCTCTATGAGCGCAGTGTCGCGGGCGAGTTCGACCGGATCGAGCCGCTCGCGGCGGAGCTGGACCGTTCGGGGCGGATCCGGAGCAATTCCAGGGAGCTGTTGAAGAAGCTGGGCGCCATGCTGCTGGTAGAGCAGCGCATGGTCGGCCGTGCCCAGATCAACGAAAAGCCGGAAACGCTCTGGGAACATCCCGAGTTAGAGGGCCTGTTTGTCAGGCTCGTGGACGAGTTCGAGATCACCGAGCGACATACCGCGCTCGAGCACAAGCTGAATCTGATCGCGCAAACGGTGCACACTGTGCTCGAGCTGCTGAGCAGCAAGCACTCGTTACGCGTCGAATGGTATATCGTGATGCTGATCGTTCTGGAAATTCTGCTGACGCTCTATCAGCTCTTCCTGCGCTAGCCTGGATAATTCATGAAGACGCCCCGGTGTGTAGCCAATGACTGGTGTGACGAGTCAATGGGCAATTCTTGCGCAGTACACGGTGTTGCGTCGGGCTACTCGGGCGCTGGCAGCCGATTTCCGGCCATTTGCGGCATGCCCGTCTTGCCAATAGTCGAAGCTATTGGCGGCGACGGTCGAGCCGCAACTGGCTCGGAACTCGGCTCGCCATCATCCCGAGTCCTTCATGAATTATCCAGGCTAGGATTCTGCGCGGTAGAAGGTTTCTCGGAGGCTCTGGCAGGATACACGCACAGAGAGTCGCGTGACTGCGATGAGAACGTGAACCGTAGGGTCACCTCCCGTGAGTGCGTACGGGCGACTTAACCAGGATCCGGGGCGCGTGCGAGCAGACGTTACGAAGTGGAACCTACGATGCCCTAAGCCGGTTCCGGCAATTGCGGGGTAGAGCTCTTCGTCAGATTGCTTTCGCTCGCCCTGCGCAGCACATCACGGACATGCTTAGTGGCCAACAACACCAGATAGTTCGGTATTCGGGCGTTGGCTTTGAGGCGGGCGAATTCATTCATATAGATATCGGTGACTTCTTTCACAGAACGGTGGTTTGTTCTTGCGAGCACTTCGATAGCATCAATGTCGGCAGCGTCTACCATATAGAGAAGAGAAGAATTTCTGTCAAGGCTGATAACTCTACTCCTATCTGCAGCGGGAGTTGTGACGTTAACGTTACATGTTCTCACATATTCTCAAGAGGGTTTAGTTTCACCGCCGCTCGAAAGTTTGCGAGCTTCAAGACATTCATGGAATTCGGGGGCGTCTTCATGAAATATCCGGGGCCAGACAATGACTGCCGCTGTCATGCGGCGCTCATCTAATACGGGCATCATGCAACTGCAATCGATACTTCCTGGAACCACGCAAATGGCAGCTACGCGAAACCATCGTTCCGAGGGCTGGGACCTCCCAAGCATCGGCAAGCTGATAGAAGAGCTGGGGACTATTCGTTCAGAACTCGAGGCATTCGAGGCAGCGTTTGCGCCGCGGCTGGCCGCGCTCGACGCATCCCAGCGCAGGAGCGCGAGCAACCTGCTGCATTACGTAGCGTTGCGCAGATATGATCTGCGCGAGCTTCAAGCCGCGCTGGCAGGACTTGGCCTGTCTTCGCTAGGACGTGCCGAGGCGCACGTCCTCGCCAACCTCGACGCGGTCCTGCGCATACTGCGCTACTTGAGCGGGCGCGACATGACCAAGCCCGACCAATCCGCCGCTGCAACGGACTATGCGTCGGACGTTTCCTTGCTCGAAGCTCGCACCCAAGCGCTGCTCGGCCCGGAGCCCCGCCAGGGCGCAGCGTGCGCATCATGGTCACGATGCCGCCTGAAGCCGCCTTCGACTATTCGCTTGTGAAGGAGATGGTAGCGGCCGGCATGAACTGTGCCCGCATCAACTGCGCGCACGACGAGGCCTCGGCGTGGAACGCGATGGCCGCGCATCTGCACCGCGCGCAGCGCGAGCTCGGCAAGCCGTGCCGCATCCTGATGGATCTGGCTGGCGCCAAGCCGCGCATCGGGCCGATCGAGCCCGGCCCGCCCGTGTTCAAGCTGCGCCCCAAGCGCGACAGGTACGGCCGTGTTCTGAGGCCCGCCAAGGTCTGGTTGGAGCCGCTGGGTCGTCCATCGATGGACGCGCCGAGCGCAGATCTCTGTCTCAAGCTGCCAGGAGCATGGCTCGCTCAACTGGCGCTTGGAGATAGTATCGAGTTCATCGACGCACGCGGGGCGGATCGCAAGCTCACTGTGACCGGAGTGCACGAGCAGGGCCGCTTGGCGGAGATGCGCCATAGCGCCTATCTCGTTCCCCATTCCGAGCTGCGCAAGGCGCTGCACGAGCCTGTAGACGACTCAATGGAAACGCAGGCGGTGGTTGCGGGGGAGCTTCCCATCATCCCGGAGGCTATCCGGCTGAACATCGGGGACTCGCTGTGGCTGGTCCGTGAGCCGCAGATTGGCCGGCCGGCGGTCCAGGACGCTAACGGCAACATCGTGCAGCCCGCCCGCGTGTCGTGCTCGTTTGCCGAAGTGTTCGTCGATGTCCGTGCGGGTGAGCGCATACTGCTCGACGACGGTAAGATCGCAGGCGTGGTGCGCAGCGCATCCGCCGACGCACTGGAGGTCGAGATCACCCAAGCGCGGGAAGGCGGCGAGCGCCTCGCAGCCGACCAGGGAGTGAATTTTCCCGACAGCACGTTGCGCTTGCCGGCGCTTACCCAAAAGGACATTCGAGATCTCGAGCTGGTGGTCGGCCATGCGGACCTGGTCGGGTTGTCATTCGTGCAGAGGGACAGCGATATCCGGGAGCTACAGCGGCATCTGCAGCGCCTGAATGGCACACATCTGGGCATCGTGCTCAAGATCGAGACGCGGGCTGCGTTCGATAATCTGCCGAGCTTGCTGCTGACTGCAATGGCGGCACCGTCGCTCGGCGTGATGATTGCACGCGGCGATCTAGCCGTGGAAGTCGGGTACGAGCGTCTGGCCGAGGTGCAGGAAGAGATTCTCTGGCTTTGCCAGGCGGCGCACGTTCCGGTGATATGGGCCACGCAGGTTCTGGAATCGCTCGCCAAGAGCGGGCTGCCGTCCCGCGCAGAGATCACCGATGCGGCCATGGGTGAGCGTGCCGAATGTGTGATGCTCAACAAAGGGCCGCATGTACTGGATGCCATTCACACTCTGGATGGCATCATGCGACGCATGGAATCGCTTCAGACGAAGAAGAGTCCAGTGCTGCGCCGGTTGCGCGCATGGGACGCATTACGCCCTGAGCGGGTGGAAGCCACCGTTGGCGGTCAGCCGGGCGAGCGGACGAATTTGAACTGCTAGAGTCCGCGCGTCGATGCGCGCCTGCCCAGTCTGGCAAATGCTTCGTCGACTTCACGCAGGTACTTCCACGCGTCCCTGCGCAGCAGCGCCTCGTCGGCGATGTGCGCGGCGGCACGCCTGCCATCCTTGCTGGTGATCACCAGCTCGTGCTCGTCGCGTGAGGCGTCGAAATCGCCGCCATCCCAGGTGATGGAGAAATCGTTCGAGCGGAAGCCATGCCGGGTGGCTACCGACTTGACGAACTGCTCTGCTGCGGCCACCCCTGGAGGCTGGGAGTCGCTGCGCTTTCCTCGATCATCGATTGACTTTGTATGCATGATGGCCGTGCGCAAGTGCACTGCACTGCAGGGCTTCTTATAATCGCTCCCACACCCATTCTACTGCGAGGTTGGAATCCGTGCTGGCAGCCATCCGAGCGAGCGCGATATCGAGTCGGCGACTGCTTGCAGCGCGCCTCGCGCAGCCGGCACGGTCACTCGCGCATCGCGCTGATTGAGATACACAATGTTGAGCGCTGCCACCACCCCGAAGTGATCGAACAGCGGAAAGCAGATGTCGACCACGCCGCTCAATGTGTCGCTCGGCCCCTCGTCGTAACCGCGCGCGCGGATCGCCTGTACGCGCTTCACCAGGCTCGCGCGGCGTGAGGCCGAAGCCCGCGGGCCCATCAGCTCCTTCAAGTACAGCTCCTGCCGTTCGCTGCTCTGAAAGGCTGTGATCACGCGCGCCGACAC
>JBGQKF010000252.1:0-6773 GCA_041499435.1 Gammaproteobacteria bacterium | reverse complement strand
GATGCCGAAGTTGGCGCCAAGCGCGTATAGAACGGCACGGATGGAACCGGCGTTTTCCATGATCGGATCGTCCTTGCTTTCGTTAGCGGTCCGGCGTGGCGCGCCGCGTGACCGCGTTTCATTTCTGCGCAATCTGCGCGGCTCATTCGCCTGATGGGGGAGACCTTGCCTTCTGTGGATGGTCGGCGGCGCCCGCGAGCTGCGCCATGAGATTTGACTCGCGCTTGTAAAAGCCCTGCGTATGAAATGTTTCGGGGAATTTGTAGAGCTCATAATCGAGGTGGTGGCAAAGCTCATGCAGGAGCGTGCGCAGGAACGTGCGAAACGCCACCACTTGTTTGCGCGCCACGGTGCGCATCCACACGGTGACCAGCGCCGGTCCTTCGCCGTCTTCCGGCTCGTAGAGCCCATGCAGCTCACCCCAGTTGCCGCTCGGCCGGACGGAAAGCACTTTGACTCGCACCGGCGGCACCCCGAGCCGCTGGACGAGCTCGGACAATAGCGCCTGAGCGGCGGCCTCGACCGGTTTGCGGCGCTGCGCGCGCAGCTCTTCTTCGATCTGCTCCACGATGCGGGTCAACGGCGGACCCGAAGGCAATGCGATGCGCTCGATGGCGTCGCTTCTCAGGTACACCACCTTGCGCGCGGGCGAGAGCCGGTCGAAATAGGCGAAAGGCATGCGCGTAATAGTACACAAGCAGCACAAGCGCCAAGGCGAAGTATTGTCCGTGTCGCCAGGATGGGAACCTTGACGCCGGTTCCGATGTCAAGCTCCAAGTCCGCCGCTCTGGCCCGTAGCCGCAGTGAGACGCATTGCAAGGCCCAACCCAAGGAGAAGACCAATGAATCGTTCCACACCCTTCGTCTGCGTGCGCGCGGGCGTAGCCGTTGCATTGCTGACCGGCTGCTCCGCAGCCATGGCCGACTTCGATGCCTCTGCCATATTCGGTCCGATCGACGCCTGCATCGATCTAGCACTGCAGCAACAAGACGGGATCGTCATCGCCTGGAAGCTCAACAATCCTCAAGGCACCTCGGTGGATATCGACGTGCTGTCACCGGATGATCGCGTCTGGAGCATGAAATGCAATAACGGCAAGATCAGCGCGCCCGAGCGCAAACTCGGCAATAAGAACTACAAGATGCTGAAGAGCCGCGCGAAAGTCCCCGAGAAGTCGGCGCGCTTTACGGCGGTTGGCTCCTATCCAATCGCCGAAGTGCGCACCGTGAAGTACGACACCAGCTGGAAAGGCCGCCCCTACTACACCTATGAGATGGTCCTCAATGACGGTCGCGACGCATCCGTCGATGTGAACGCCGAGACCGGACAGGTCGATCGCTCCAAATCGGAGCGCAAGAACTAGAGCGCCACTTCACGATGCAGCCGGTGTACGTTGCACCGGCTGCTCGACCAGCTCATGCACCCATTCCAGGACCGGTTGCAGCCGCTCGGGCAGCAGGCGCCGCGCTTCTGCGTAGGACACCCAGCGAAATTCATGATGCTCGGGCCGTCCCAGGTCGGGATTGATCGGCAGTGATACATCGCCGGACTGCGAAACCGCGGCATAGTAGCGTGCGATCTTGCCGCCGCTGTAAGGTTCGGTGTCACGGTGCGCGTCACCCCAGCGGAACTCGAGGCCGGTGAGCGCGGTTTCCTCTTCCACCTCGCGCACGGCGGCCTGCATGGCACTCTCGCCCGTTTCGACCCCGCCTTTGGGGAAATCCCAGGTGCGAAACACCCGCAACAGCAGATAGCGCCAGCCGCCCGGCCCATGGCGCAGGATCACCGCCCCGGCGGAGAACCTGCCGCGGCGCATCAGTCAGCCTCGCCCCGCAGTGCCGGCGGGCTGTTCCAGCTCGGAGAAGCGGACCGGAAGAATCTCGCGCGTGGAGATGCGCCGCTCAGCGTTTTTCTCGACCAGGAGCAACTGCTGCTGATCGGGAATTCCTGTTGGAATCACCATTCGCCCCCCCGGCTTCAGCTGCTGCAGCAGCGCCGGCGGTATCAGGTCCGGCGCAGCCGTCACCATGATGCGGTCGTACGGCGCATGCTCGGGCCAGCCCAGCGTGCCGTTGCCCATGCGCAGAGCAATATTGACATATCCAAGGCGCGCCAGCCGCTTCTTCGCCTCAGCGTGAATCTCTTCGATGATCTCGACGCTGTACACTTGATCTGCAAGCTGGGCGAGGACCGCGGCCTGGTAGCCGAACCCGGTACCGATTTCGAGCACCACGCTGTCGCGCTCCACCTGCAGGAGATCGGTCATGAGCGCAACGATAAATGGCTGTGAGATGGTTTTGCCGTGTCCGATCGGCAGCGGCGAATTGAGATAGGAAAACGGCTGCACTTCGGCGGGCACGAAGGCGTGCCGAGGCACACTTGCCAACGCATCCATAACCGGCCGCGCCAGCGCGCTACAGCCCAACTGCTGCTCCAGCATGGCGACTTCCGCCGCGATCTCCGCCACCATCTGCAGCCGCAGCGGCTCGAAAATGTCTTCTGCGCTCATCTCACTTCCCGCTTGTTGAATCAGCGCGCTTTGCCGGCACGCGGGTTTCGAATAGCATGCGACGATGAAACCAGGCCTGACAACGTCCTCGCACCGCGCAGCGTTCATGCCCGATTACGCCGGCGGCAGCATCGTCAATCTCATGGCGAGCATCGGCTTCGCGCTCGGCGCAGCCGATACGGGCAGTGTACCGCTGCGCAGCTCCGATCTGTCCGCGCTGCTCGGCCAGCGCAGCCGCATCGTGCTGCTGGTTGTGGATGGGCTGGGCTATCGGCGTGTGACCGCTGCCGCGGCGCGCGGTGCCCTGCGCGCTCACCTGCACGGCTCGCTCACCTCGGTGTTTCCATCCACGACGGCTACTGCAATCACCACCTTTCTGACCGGGCTCACGCCGGCACAGCACGGCCTCACCGGCTGGCACATGTGGTTTCCCGAGCAAGCGACCGTGGGTGCGATCCTGCCCTACCGCACGCGCATAGGCGATCGCCCTTTGACCGCGATCGGCATCGAACCAGAAAGGCTGTTCGATCATCGCTCCTTCTTCGCGCGTCTGCCGGTACGCTCCTACGCGGTGACCCCGGAGCGCATCCTCCCGAGCGTATTCAACCGCGCACATTGCAAAGGGGCGCAACTGCTCGGCTACAGCTCGCTCGAGCAATTGTTCCAATGCACGCTCAACTGTCTGCGCTTTGCAGACCAGCGCAGTTACATCTACGCCTACTACGCCGACTACGACTCGATCGCGCACGAGCACGGCGTCGACAGCCGACACGCGGCGAGGCTGATCCAGCGCTTCGACGAGGCGCTCAGTGCCTTCCTCTGCGCTGCAGCCGGTCTCGATGCGGCCGTGATCGTTACCGCTGATCACGGCTTCATCGATTCACCAGCGCCGCGCGTGATCGAGCTCGATCGCCATCCACGGCTGCAGAGCCTGCTGCGCGCGCCTTTGTGCGGCGAGCGGCGCGCGGCCTATTGCTATGTGCATCCAAACGCGGCGGATGCATTCGAACAATACATCAGCCGTGAGCTGGCCGAACAGGCCTGGCTGTATCGAAGTCGGACATTGATTGCAGATGGCTGGTTTGGCCCGGGGCCGGCGCATGCTGAGCTCGAGCGGCGCGTGGGCGACTACACGCTGGTGATGAAGGACAACTGGACCATCAAGGAGTGGCTGCCCGGCGAGCAGCGGCATCGGCAACTCGGCGTGCACGGCGGGGTGAGTGAAGACGAGATGGTCGTGCCACTGATCGTGGCACTCCCGTGATTCGTGATTGGTGAATGGTGATTCGTGAATCCCGCTTGCGAACCACGGCAAGCCCGGGGTTCCTCACGAATCACGAATAACGGTCACGAATCACGCTCGCCCTTGCAGGCTCACGCCACGAGCCCCACGTAGATGCGAAAATACCCCCCATGAACGTCATCGATAACTTCCATCCCGCGGTCGCCAACTGGTTTCGCCGCACCTACAACGCACCCACCGAGCCGCAGATCCGCGCATGGCCCGCGATTCAATCCGGTCAGCACGCACTGATCGCCGCGCCGACCGGCTCCGGGAAGACGCTCGCTGCATTCCTGGCTGCGATCGACGGCCTGGTGCGCCAGGGCGTGCGTCACCAGCTGCGCGATGAAGTTCAGATCGTCTACGTCTCACCCCTCAAGGCGCTGTCGAACGACATCAACAAGAATCTCGAAGAGCCGTTGCGCGGCATCCGCGAGGAGCTCATTGCGCTGGGCTTCCCCGAGGTCGAGATCCGCACGCTGGTGCGTACCGGCGACACGCCGCAGGCCGATCGCGAGCGCATGCGCCGCAAGCCGCCGCACATTCTGGTGACCACGCCGGAGTCGCTCTACATCCTGCTCACCAGCGAATCGGGCCGCAAGGCTCTGGCCACGACGCAGACCGTGATCGTCGATGAGATCCATGCACTCGCCCCGAACAAGCGCGGTGCGCATCTATCGCTATGCCTCGAGCGCCTCGAGCATATCGCCAGCCGCCGCATCACGCGCGTTGGCCTGTCCGCGACCCAGCGCCCGATCGAAGAGGTGGCCCAGTTCCTCGTGGGAAGCTCGACACGCCTCGGCAAAGATCTGTTCGACGGCAGTGACGCCACTACCCGCGCCGGGCCGCCTTGCCTGATCGTCGATACGGGCCACGTGCGCAGGCGCGATCTGGCGGTCGAAGTGCCGGCCTCGCCCCTGGAATCGGTGATGTCCGGCGAAGTGTGGGGCCAGGTCTACGATCGCTTGGTAGGCCTCATTCAGGAGCACCGCTCCACCCTGGTGTTCGTCAACACGCGCCGGCTCGCGGAACGCGTCGCGCGCGCCTTGTCGGAGCGTCTCGGCGAGGACCAGGTGACTTCCCATCACGGCAGCCTCGCGCGCGAACAGCGGCTCAACGCCGAGCAGAAGCTCAAGCGTGGGGAGCTGAAAGCGCTGGTGGCTACCGCGTCGTTGGAGCTCGGCATCGACATCGGTTACGTCGATCTCGTATGTCAGATCGCCACACCGCGCTCCATTTCCGGTCTGCTCCAGCGTGTGGGCCGCTCTGGGCATATGGTGGGTGGTCTGCCGAAGGGGCGCCTGTTTCCGGTATCGCGCGACGATCTGGTGGAATGTGTGGCGCTGCTCGACGCGGTACGGCGAGAAGAGCTCGATCGCCTGCGCATGCCGGTGCAGCCGCTCGACGTGCTGGCCCAGCAGATCGCTGCTGAAGTCGCGTGCGGAGAATGGGACGAGGAAGCCCTCTACGCGCTGATGCGCGGCGCATGGCCCTATCGTGACCTCACGCGGGAGCGGTACGATGCAGTGGTGAATATGCTGGCCGAAGGCTTCTCGACACGCCGCGGACGCCGGCAGGCCATCCTGCATCGCGACGCGGTGAACCGCAAGCTGCGACCGCGCCAGGGCCTGCGGCTCACCGCGATCACCTGCGGCGGCACGATCCCGGACACCGCCGATTACAACGTGGTGCTCGCGCCCGAAGAACAAATCGTCGGCACCGTGAACGAAGATTTCGCGGTCGAGAGCATCGCGGGCGATATCTTCCAGCTCGGTAACACGTCTTACCGCATCTTGCGAGTGGAGGCAGGCCGCGTGCGCGTGGAGGATGCGCACGGGCAACCGCCGTCGATCCCGTTCTGGCTCGGAGAAGCGCCCGCGCGCACCGACGAAGTCTCTAGCGCGGTGTCGCGTCTTCGCGAAGAGGTCGGCGCCAGACTATCGAGTCCGGCCAATGCATTGCGCTATCTGGTCGAACAGGTCGGGGTCTCAGCCGATGGCGCCGCTCAGGTCATCGATTACTTCAGCGCCGCCAAAGCCGCGTTGGGCTTGCTGCCGACACAGCGTGACCTCGTCTTCGAACGCTTTTTCGACGAAGCGGGCGGCACGCAGCTCGTGATTCATTCTCCATATGGCAGCCGCATCAATCGCGCGTGGGGCTTGAGTCTTCGCAAGCGCTTCTGCCGCAAGTTCAATTTCGAGCTGCAGGCGGCGGCGACCGAAGATGCCATCATCTTATCGCTCACCGCTACGCACAGCTTTCAGCTCGACGAGGTTGCACGCTATCTGCATGCCAACGGGGTGCGCGAGATTCTGGTGCAGGCCTTGCTCGACGCACCGATGTTCATGACGCGCTGGCGCTGGAACGCGTCGATCGCGCTCGCGCTGCTGCGTTTTCGCGGCGGCAACAAGGTGCCAGCGCAGTTGCAGCGCATGGAAGCCGAGGACCTGGTGACGGCGATCTTCCCCGACCAGCTCGCCTGCTTCGAAAACGTCGGTGGCGATCGGGAGATTCCCGAGCACCCGCTGGTCCAGCAGACCATCGAGGATTGCCTGCACGAGGCGATGGACATCGACGGATTGCAACGGCTGCTGCGGGCGCTGGAGAGCGGTGAGGTGCGAGTGGCGACGCGCGAGCTCGCCTTGCCCTCACCGTTCGCCATGGAGATTTTGAGCGCGCGGCCGTACGCGTACCTCGACGACGCGCCGCTCGAAGAACGGCGCACGCAGGCCGTGGTAAGCCGCCGCTGGCTCGACCCCGAGAGCGCGGCCGACATCGGCCGGCTGGATGCCGATGCCATTGCACGCGTGAAAGAGGAAGCGTGGCCACAACCGGAATCCGCCGATGAGATGCACGATGCGCTGTCGTGGCTGGGATTCATCACTGAAGAGGAGGCGCGCAGCAATTCAGGCTGGGAGAGTTTGCTCGCAGAGCTCGCGGCTTTGAGGCGTGCAACGCGGCTGATCACCGCGGACTCCGGG
>JBGQKF010000251.1:0-6780 GCA_041499435.1 Gammaproteobacteria bacterium | reverse complement strand
GCAGTGAGTGCCGCTTCCGCCCTTTCCAACCAGAACTGCATCCCCATCTCGCGGAACATTGCCGTGGCCTCATTGAGCTGCTCTCGCGCTTCCGTATGCCGCGCGGATTTCTGCGCCAGCTCGCCGAGGGCAAGATGGCACTGGGCCTGTAACGGGCGCATTTCCAGCTCGCGCGCAAGACTCATCGCCTCGTGGTAGTGTCGGTGGTCGAGAGCAGCGTCAACGCCGGACTGCGAATGAATCTTGCCGGTGAGATAAAGGGCCCATGCCTCGAATCCGCGCATCCCTCGCTCACGCGCGAAATCGAGCGCGCGCTGCAAGGCCGCCATCGCTTCCTCGATTCGCCCCGCCAGTCCGTACGCTTCGCCGAGATGAGCGTAGATCAATGGCGCCGCGGCCATGTATCTGGTCCGTTCCGCCATCTCTCTGGCCTGCTCGAGCAGCACGATCGATTCCGTGACGCGACCCAGTAAGTTATAGACACGGCCCAGCGTGGGCGCGACTATGAGCGACAACATCGGCACATCTGCTGTCCGTGAGATTTGCAGGCACAGCTGCAGTCGCGGGACTGCGCGTTCGAGATCGCCTCGCTGCAGGTACACGGAGCCCAGGGATTGGTTTGCTGCGCCTCGCTCCCATGTTCGTTCCAAGGTGGTAGCGGCGCGCTCTGCTTCCTCGGCAGAAGCGATCGCGATGTCGAACGCGCCGAGCGCAGCGAAACAAAGAGCCGCCCTTGTTCTTGCCCAGGCACGATGAATGCCCTCGGAGGACCCGTCTGGCAAGTCCAGCATGCCAGCGTTAGGCCCCTCGGGGAAGCGGAGGAGAAACTCGGCTGCCTTGCGAAAGGCGCCCTGCTGCAGGTACGCCAGGCCGAGCCAGTAATTCGCCCAGCGGATCAAGCTGGCGTTACCGAGATCGGTGGCAATGGCCGAAGCCGCCTCACCTTTCTCCGCGGCTGCTGCGGGGTCACCCAGCATGGCATGCGCGTAACACAAAAAAGCCAATCCCCAACCGCGCCTCAGCGCATCATCGAGTTTTTCGGCGAGCGCGTGCGCCTCCCGTGCATAGTCGAGCGAGCGGGCGGGGTCGGTCAGCGCGTCCAGCACGGCACAAAGCAAGAATCGCAGATCGACCCCTTGTTCCAGGCGTTCGCGTGCTTCGGGCAGACGGCCTAACGCCGTCAACGCATGCTCGAAGGCATTGAGCGCTTCGCGAGTCGCCAAAAGCCCCCAAGCCTTGTCGCCAGCCCGGCGCAGGTATCTCGCTGCCTTCTCCCACGTCTCGGCCCGGTAGGCATGATGAGCCAGGCGCTCCACCTGCTCGGTGAGACGATCAGCGTAGAGCGCTTCGATGGCATCCACGATGCGGCCGTGCAAAGCTCGCCGTCGTTCCTGAAGTACGCCGCTATAAGCAACCTCGTGCGTGAGCGCGTGCTTGAAGGTGTACTCGAGGTCTGGAAACAAGCTCATCTCATACAAGAACTCGGCTGCCTGAAGATTGATCAAGCCTTGGCGCAAATCTGCCTTGGGCAGCTCGGTTATTGCCTCCAGCAACGGGTAAGGCACATCCTTCCCGACCACCGCTGCCGCCTGCAACAGGCGCTTATCTTCGGGCGAGAGCCGGTCGATACGCGCGGCCAGGATAGCTTGTACCGTGGCGGGTATCTCTATCTCTTCGGCATGCACACCGAGGCGATAGGCGCCGCGGCTGCCCAGCAGATCCCCGGCTTCGAGCAACGTTCGCACACTTTCTTCGACGAACAGCGGGTTGCCTTCGGTGCGTTGGATAAGCATGCGCTTGAGCGGCCTAAGCGATGCGTCGTCTCCCAGCAGGGCATGCAGCAATGCCTCGGCATTTTCTCCTTGCAAGGGGTCGATGCGTAGCTGCGCGTAGTAGGTCTTCGCATTCCAATGGTGCTGATACCCGGGCCGGTAGTTCACGAGCAGCAGCAAGTGCGCCGCAGGCAGCGCGTCGACCAGACTATCGAGGAACGTCTGCGTCTCGTGGTCGATCCAGTGTAAGTCCTCGAACACGACCACCAACGGTTGCACCAGTGTTTCGCGGATCAGCAGGCGCTTGCATGCATCGAGAATGCGCAGCCTCTTCTGGGCGGGATCGTGCCGCTGCCATTGTTTGTCGTCCACGGGCACATCGAGCAGAGATAGAAGCGGAGCCAGCAAAGCTTCGAGCTGCCGGTCCAGGGTGAGCAGCTTGCCCGTTACTTTTTCCCGTATGCGTCTGGAATCGTCCCGTTCTTCGATGCCGAAGTAGACTTGCAATAGATCGATGACCGGTCGATAGGCAGTGGCCTTGCCGTACGAAACTGAGCCTGCTTCCAGAACGAGCAAGCCGGCCATGCGATGTGAATGTGTGAGCTCGTGGAATAGCCGCGATTTGCCTACTCCCGGCTCACCTACCAGCGCAACGAGTTGTCCGTGTCCGGCCTGCGCTTGTTCGAGCGCGTGGTGTATCTGGGTGAGCTCCGCGCTGCGTCCAACGAATGTGGTCAGGCCACGGATCGCGGCGGCCTGCAGTCGGGAGCGCGCGGCTCCCGCGCCGGTGAGCTCGTAGACCTCCACGGGTTCGGTCAATCCCTTTACCGGCACGGGACCCTGGGATTTGACCGCGACGTAGCCCTCGACCAGCTGCAACGTCGCCCAGGTCAACAGCGTGGTATCGGGATTGGCGAGCTGCTCCATACGCGCAGCCAGATGCGTGGTCTGACCCACCGCGGTGTAGTCCATGTGCAGGTCGCTGCCGATGGCGCGCACCACCACCTCGCCAGAGTTCAGTCCCACTCGGATGCGTACCGTGACGCCCTGGGAGCGGCGCAGCTCTTCGCCGTAAGCCTTGATCGACGCTTGCATGGCGAGTGCCGAGTAACAAGCGCGCACGGCATGATCCTCCAAGGCGAGCGGCGCGCCGAACAACGCCATGATGCCGTCACCCATCACCTGGTTGACTGTGCCTTCGTAGCGATGCACTGCTTCGATCATTTTCTCGAGCACGGGGTCGAGCAGCTTGCGTGCGTCCTCCGGGTCGCGGTCGGCAAGCAGCTCCATCGAGCCTTTGAGGTCGGCAAACAAGACAGTGACCTGTTTGCGTTCGCCTTCTACCGCACTTCTCGAAGAGAGGATGCGATCGGCCAGGTGCTTTGGCATGTAGCTTTGCGGCGAATGGTACTTCGATGAAGCAGTGTGGTGATTCAGGCTGCAGCCGCACTCGCCGCAGAACTTCTGCTCGGGCGGATTATTCGCACCGCATTCGGGACATGCAGCAGCCAGCCGAGCTCCGCACTCGCCGCAGAATTTCTGGCTGGCGACGTTTTCGTGTTGGCAGCGGGAGCACTTCATCGCAGTTGCAAGTCTTTCTTCTTTGCCCGGTTGCGCGAGTGGATCGCAGGACGGAATAGCGATGCTACAACTTATGGTGTGCGTCGGGCTATGGAAAAGCCTATCCTGCCGCGCTATCCTGATCCAGTCGGCTCGCCGCCGCATCACCGTCCGGCGTTGTCATCAGCGGGGGTGTTTGCCGCATTCCAAGAGGGAGGGTAAATGATCGCTTCCATATTTAGAATCGTCGCGCGCGCTGCGGTAATGCTGGCCTTCAGTCACTATTCAATTGCCGCTGAACCGATCCGCTTCGCACTCATCGAGCCGTTGTCCGGTCCCTTTGCCAATATCGGCACCGGCGCGCTGCATTCACTGCAGGTTGATTTTGATCGGATCAATACCGAAGGCGGCGTCCTCGGCCGCCCGCTGGAGCTGGTCCCCTTCGACAACAAGAGCAGTCCACAGGAAACTGGATTGCAAGTGCAGGCCGCCGTTGACCAGGGCATCCGCTACATCATTCAGGGAGCCGGGTCCAACAATGGTCACGCCGTAAACGATGCAGTCGCCAAGTACAACAGCCGCAATCCCACGCAGCCAATCCTCTATTTGAACCACGGCGCGCTCGATCCTGCGCTCACGACGGAAAAATGCCAGTTCTGGAGTTTTCGGTTCGTGCCGCACGGTCACATGATTATGGCGGCGCTGACCGAGGCCGTAGCGCGTAACCGCAAAATCAAACGCGTTTATCTGATCAACCAGGACTACGTGTGGGGGCAAAGCGTGGCGAAGGATGCCAGGGAGATGTTGACCGCAAAACGCCCGGACATCCAAATCATCGGGGATGACCTGCATCCACTGGGCAAGGTCAAGGATTTCGCGCCCTACGTTGCGAAAGTACGCGCTGCACAAGCAGATGCGGTGATTACCGGCAATTGGGGCAATGATCTGGCGCTTCTAATCAAAGCCGCGAACGATGCCAGACTTGCCATCGATGTGTACGCGCCATTGTCCTCGCTGCAGGGCGCGCCGACCATGATCGGTGAAGCTGGCGCCGAGCGGGTCCGTGGTGTGATGTTCTGGCATGCCAACCTCGAGAACAACGCTCTGCTCGACTATGCGATGGCCTTCAAAGCGAAGTACAAGGAGGACTGGTTCTGGCTGCCCCATCGCTTGCTGCCGGACATGGTGGCCGCGGCGATGAAGCAGGTCGGATCGACCGACCCCGTAAAAGTGGCGACCGCGCTTGAAGGCATGCGATTCGAGGGTCCAACTGGAGCAGTCTGGATGCGTGCAGAGGACCATCAGTTGATGATGCCGCTGTATGAAACCGTGTTCACCCGAGCCGGGCAATCGGGCGTGCGGTACGACGCTGAGGATACCGGCTTTGGCTGGAAGAGCGAAGGCAAGCTCGATCCGCTCAACGCTCCTCCGCCGGTGAGCTGTCGAGTGCAGCGGCCTTGATTTTTTCTGCACCGAGATAGCCCAGGCGCGCTTCAGCCCGGTTCATCCGTTGAAGTAACACGCGAGCGTGCGCAGCAATGCAGCATCCAGCTTGGACAGTAGAGCAGCGACAGCCCGATGACGCTCACGCCTATACAAGCAGCACCCCGTTGCCGTGATCCCGGACCAGGCGATCGATCAACGCTTGCTCTTCGGGGATCAGGTTCATCACATCTACCCAGCGCCAATTGGCCTCGTACAAGGCCAGAGCTTCCTCTTCCGTGATGAGCCGCCGCTGGCGATTCCAGGCGATGAGCGACAGGTTCGGATATTCGTCGACGTTGATCATAAGCGTCTTTTATCACTTTTCGAGCTTTAGGTGGCGGCGCCTCGCCTGCCCGTGCCCGGCTGCGCCAGAGCGGATGGCGTTCTACCGCAAATATCGTAATATGGCCGATGGAAACGACCATCGATATTCCTGATCGATTGTTCGGCCGGATCAAGTCGAATGTGGAGCGGGTGAGAACAGTGATACGCACATTGGTGCGCGAATGAGACACCAGTGAACGAGCGAATCAGACCGCCTCTTCCGGGCGGATCGCAAACCGAAATCCAGAAACCCTGGCTCGGCCGCTCGCTCGAGCGCCGCGAAGACGCTGCGCTGCTCACCGGCGCCGGCCGCTTCGCCGATGACGTCGGGATCAAGCCGGGCACCTTGCACGCGGCATTCCTGCGCTCGCCGCACGCCCATGCGAAGTTGCTGAGCATCGACGCCAACGCAGCACTCGCGATGCCCGGCGTGCGCGCCGTGCTGACTGGTGAGGACGTGAAGCGCTGGGCAGCGCCATTCGTGGTTGGCGTAAAAGCGCCGATGCAGCACTGGTGCCTCGCAGTGGACAAGGTCCGCTATGCCGGCGAGCCGGTGGCTGTGGTGGTGGCCGAAGATCGTTACATCGCGGAGGATGCGCTCGAGCATGTCCGCGTCGACTACGAGCCGCTGCCGGCCGTGATCGACGTCGACTCGGCGACGGCATCCGATGCGCCGATACTTCATGAAGCCGTCGGCAGCAACGTCGTCAGCGATCGATCATTCTCGTACGGTGATCCTGACGCAGCGTTCGCAGCAGCCCCGCATCGTATCTCGCTGAAGATCAGCTATCCGCGCAACTCCTGCACGCCGATCGAGTGCAGCGTCGTGGTGGCCGAGCACCTCGCGGGAAACGAAGGCTTTGACGTGCTCGCGAATTTCATGGGCCCGTTCTCACTGCACGCCGTGATGGCGCTTGCGCTCAAGATCCCGGCAGCCAAGCTGCGCGTTCGTTTGCCGCGCGATTCCGGCGGCAGCTTCGGTGTGAAGCAGGCGGTGTTCACATCCATCGTGGCGCTCTGCCTGGCCGCGCGCAAAGCCGATGCGCCGGTGAAGTGGGTGGAGGATCGCCTCGAGCATCTGCTCGCTGCCACATCGGCGACGGGCCGCGTGTCGACGATCGAAGCGGCGGTGCAGGATGACGGTCGCATCACTGCTCTCGCATACGACCAGCTCGACGATTGCGGCGGTTACCTGCGTGCGCCTGAGCCCGCGACGTTCTATCGCATGCACGGCTGTCTCACCGGGGCTTATGACATCCAGCATCTCAAGGTGCGTAATCGCGTCGTGCTGACCAACAAAACGCCGGCTGGCCTGGTGCGCGGCTTCGGTGGCCCGCAGGTCTACTTTGCGCTCGAGCGGCTGGTGCAACGGATCGCCGTCGAGCTCGATCTGGATCCGCTGGAGGTGTACCGCCGCAACTTCATCCGCGCCGATGCGTTTCCGTATCGCGCACCAGCCGGGGCGTTGATCGACTCGGGGAACTATCACGGGGCGCTGGAGCTGGGCATCGAGCAGGGTGGATTGGGCGAGTTGTTGGAGCGCAGGCGCATTGCGCGTGCGCAAGGCCGGCTGTACGGCATCGGCTACGCGGCGATCGTCGAACCCTCGATGTCGAACATGGGCTACATCACCACCGTC
>JBGQKF010000250.1:0-6783 GCA_041499435.1 Gammaproteobacteria bacterium | reverse complement strand
CGCGGTGCTCGAATCCAATCACCCCAAGTACAAAGCGGGCGATTTCGTCGTCGGTCGCGTGGGTTGGCAGCTGTACGGCGTGTCGGATGCCGAAAGCCTGATGAAAGTCGATCCTAATCTGATCCCGCTCTCGGCTTATCTCGGCGTCGCGGGCATGCCGGGTGGCACGGCGTGGATCGGGTTGCTCGAGCACTGTCAGCCCAAAGCAGGCGAGACGGTGGTCGTCTCCGCGGCATCGGGTGCCGTAGGCAGTGTAGTAGGCCAGCTCGCGAAGCTGCAGGGCTGCCGTGCGGTGGGCATCGCTGGGGGTGCCGAGAAGTGCAGCTACGCGGTGAAAGAGCTCGGCTTCGACGCCTGCGTCGACTACAAGGCCGGCAAGCTGCACGAGGATTTGAAAGCCGCGGCACCCGAGGGCATCGACTGCTATTTCGAGAACGTCGGCGGCGAGATCATGGATACCGTGTTCCGGCAGCTCAACCCGTTCTCGCGCGTGGCACTCTGCGGGCTGATCTCCGATTACAACGCGACCGAGCCTTACGGCACCAAGATGATCCGCGCGCTGCTGGTGAACCGTGTCAAGCTGCAGGGCTTCATCGTATTCGACCGTCCGGATCTCTATGCGCGTGCGGTATCGCAGCTCGCCAAATGGGTCGCGCAGGGCAAGCTCAAATATCACGAAACCATCGCCGAGGGTCTGCCGAGCGCGCCCAAGGCCTTCATCGGCATGCTGAAGGGTGCGAATCTCGGCAAACAGCTGGTGAAACTGGTGTGAACGGAAGCGTGGGACGCGGACCGCTTACGCGGATGAGACGACGCGAACATCGGGCTCGCGCATGGACGCTCATTTCGCGCGCGATCTAAGAATACTCAAACGGAGAGAGCAGCATGAGCAACATCATGGTCACAGGCACGAGCAGCGGGTTCGGTCGCCTGATCGTGGAGACGCTGGCAAAGGACGGTCACACCGTCTTCGCCGGCATGCGAGAGACGTCGGGCCGCAATGCCAAAGCCGCGCAGGAGCTGAAGGCGCTCGGTGCAAAGGGGCATGTACACGTCATCGACATCGACATTACCAGCGATCAATCGGTACAGAAGGCGATCGATACGGTGGCGCGCGAAACCGGCGGAGCCATCGATGTCCTGGTGAACAATGCCGGCCGTTTTTCCGCGGGCGTCCAGGAGGCCTATACCCTCGACGAGATCAGAAGCCTGTTCGAGACCAACGTGTTCGGCCCGTTGCGCGTCAATCGCGCCGTGCTGCCGCACATGCGCAAGCGGCGCTCCGGACTGATCGTCAGCACATCGAGCATCGTTGGACGCATTGCACTGCCGTGTCTCGGCGTGTACAGCGCAACCAAGTCCGCCTTGGAAGCGCTCGCAGAAGCGCAGCGCGACGAGTTGAAGGGCCTGGGGATCGACGTAGTGGTGATCGAGCCGGGAGCATTTCCCACCCAGGTCAGCGACAACGGTCTTTACCCCTTGGATGCCGAGCGCGCCGGCGGTTACGGCCCAGTTGCGCAGATCCCGCAGAAGATCGGCGAGAGCCTGGGCCAGTTGTTCTCCAGCCCGATGTCGCCCAAGCCGCAGGAGGTGGCCGATGCGGTGAAGAAGCTTGTCGACACGCCGACTGGCAAGCGCCCCGCTCGTGTCGTGGTGGACAATCTCACCGGCGAGCCGGTGCGCGCGCTCAACACCTGGCACGACACGCACCGGCAAACTCTGATGGCTGCGTTCGGCATGGCGTGAGGCGGGTGAAAGATGTGAAGCGACGCGGCGCGAGGCCTCAACACGCAAGCGCGCGTCCTATGAGCTATCCGGACCGCCGCAGCAGCCGCCAGGCCATTGGCATTAACGCGACCAGCATCATCACATACGTTCCCGGCTCAGGCACGACCTCCAACAGCTTGCCGCTGAAATCGACGATGTAGAGATTGCCGAAGCCGTCTTCGCCGAACGAAGCGATGTTGTCGAACTGATTGAGCCGCTTCAGCTCCGCCGTGCGGTCGCGCACCGTGCCAGGCAAGAGCGCGCCGGTGACGGGATCGGTTTCCATGGACCAGATCCGGCCGCTCACGTTGTCGCCGAAGAAGTACTCGCCTTGCACACCCTTGAGAAAGCTGCCGCGGTACACGTAGCCACCGATCACCGCCTCGCCATCGAAAATTCCGTTGCCATGCAGATAGTCGTACACCGGATCGACAGCCCCTGTGGGTTTCGGCCCACCGACGCCGCCGGTCGGAGTCGCGATTTTTCCTTCGCGCAGTCGCCATCCGTAATTGTTTCCGTCCGCACTTGACGCCGTTTCGAAATCCAGCTCTTCGCGGGCATCCTGCCCCACATCGGCAATGATCAGATTACCTTTGGTCCGATCGAAGCTGTTGCGGAAAGGATTGCGCAGTCCGTAATCCCACACCTCCGGCGCACCACCGCCGTTAGCGAAAGGATTGCCACTGGGAATCCCGTAGGCGCGGTTAGGATCTGACACATCGATGCGCAATATCTTTCCGAGCAGCCGGTTGGTGTTCTGGGCATTGTTGTCGAAGTTCGGATCGGCCCTGAGATCGTTGCTGCCGCCGCCATCGCCGGTCGAGATATACAGATTATTGGGCTCTCCCGGGCGAAACCCGATCCAGCCGGCTTTGTGGTTGCTCAGATCAGGAGGCTGGGCAATATTCAAGATGGGAGTACCGGCCGTGCTGGCAACATCGCCCGAGGCCGTGAAGCGGGCGATCTGCGTGTTCCCGGTGGTGCTGTCGATGTAGTCGACATAGAACCTGCCGTTGGTGCGATAGTTCGGATCGAACGCGAGGCCGAGCAGGCCGCGCTCCCCGGTGGGATCGACTTGTGCTCTGATATCGAGGAACGTTGACCACGCACCGCCGGAGCGGACTTTGATGCGCCCTTCCCTCTCGACCACGAACAGGCGCGGGTCACCCTCGGGTGCAGTCATGAAAAGTGGGCTGCTGAAACCCGACTCGACGAGCTGAGTGTCCAAGGCAAGCGCCGGCTTGGTGGCTGCGCCACCCCACAACACAATACCGATGAGACAGGAAGTAAGAGGACGCCCCTGTGCGCCTGGTATTGCCATGTACTCCTCCGATCGACCAGCAGGCAGCTGCCGATGGTGTAGCAACTATGATGCAATTTCGCTTCGCAAGCCAGTGTGTCAGGTCGGCGACGCGTCGCGCAGGAAAACTGTGCTGCTACGTTGAGTTCGAGCGGCGGCGCGCAGCGAACCGACCCCCGAGCGCCGCCAACGGCAAATGCGATCCGTAGCCAAGCAGCGCCACGATCCCTGCATACGGGCCATCGTCAGGGGGGAAAATAATGAGACCGATGGCGAGCGACAACAGCCCCGCCACCAGCGCGTGGGTGAGGAAGGAATGGCGCGCGAGCCGGCCCGCCACGTAGCCGCCGAGCACGGTGCATGCTCCCCCCAGCAGCATGGAGGTCATCAGGAAGGACCAGTCGCTGTTGAGCTGCACCAGCATCTCCTGCACGGAGCCGTATTGCGAGTGCATCGACAGGGCAATCACGAGGATGATGCCGGTGAGTGTGGTGGCCCCCAGATCGACCGCGGCGCCGATGACCACCGCCACCCAGCGAAAGCGACGGTCGGTGGACTGGGAAACATCCTCGACGCGGGTGCCGGGAGCCTGGTACGGACTTTGTTGTGTCATGTCGTCTCGCATAGGGTTGCCGCGATCGATGCAATCGCAACATTGCGGTGGCTCGCCTGCGCATGCGCGCTTACGCCTGCCGCCGCCCAGCCGGCAAGATACCACGCCAGCCGATCTCAACGCTGCCTGCCCGCTACAATTGCCCTGCTCAATCCCGAGCGCACACCAACAATTTCCGCGCAAACTCCAAATTCATGGCGAGCTCAGTGCGTCGCATTTCTGTGGCCGGTACGGCAGCGGCGGGTGCGCACCTGCTGCTGCTCGCTTATACGGTTATGCAGACGTTAAGCGCACACGATAACCAGTGGACTATTTACTGGATCAAATTCCTCGCGCTGGATTTTCCGTTGAGCCTGGGTGTGGTTCCGCTCGCGTGGATGTTCCCGGCAGCGGCAAGCGGGCCCTTGCACGACTTGGCGAATTTTTGGTGGCCGCTCGCCTACCACGGGACGATCGGCACCGCGTGGTGGTATGTCGTTGGTGCGTATATCGAAGCCCGGCTCAAAAATCGCCGCGCTCGCGCGCATCCAGACCGCGGCGAAACCTGAAAGCCATCTTCAATTCTGCTGGACTTTCGTTCCCTTCAGGATGAGGTTGCCGCTCGCCTTGATCGACACATTCTTGCCGGAGGAGATGGAGATATCCTTACTCGAGCCGATGGAAATATCCTGATCGGACGTGAGCACAATCCCGGGCCCGTTCTTCCCGTTGCGCAGCTTGATCGACGAACCCGCCGCATTCAGCGTGATTTCATCTGCGCTCAGCTTGTCTTCCAGCGCCTTCAGGCGCGCTTCGAGCTGCCGCACCTGCTCTTCGAGCTGCTCCACTTTACCGCAGCAATCGGTGCTGGTTGACTTCGTCGTCTCGGTTGCTGCCACCGATGGCTTGCGCTTACCGGCATCGCCCACCGCGCACTTGGGAAAGCAATCGCAGCAAGCCTCAGTGCCGACCTTGCTCCGAACAGAGTTGGTGAAGCGCTCGCACGCGCCAGGCTGGTTCTGTGCAACCTGCGATTGCGTGAAGTGCTGTCCACATGCCCAGTATTTGACCGTGCAGGTGACCTTGCTCGTATCGCCCTCTACCGGGTCGCCCGAGCTTAACATCTGCAACCGCTGCTTGTCGTGGCAATTTTCCGGCACTACGTTGCGCGAGCTCTGCGACAGCGCTGCCGCCGCATACAGGCAGGCGCAGCCGATGAAGATCACAGTGAGGCGTCGCATCCACATCCTCCATCAGGTGGCTTCAAGGACAATGCGCATCATACGGAAAGCCGGTTTACGCGCACATGACAAAACAAAAGCGCCCCGGTCGGGGCGCTTATTGGAAGGAGACAGCCGTTCAAGCGATCTGCCGTTGCGCCGCCTTTTCCGTCTGCGGCTGCTTGTGGAATTCGCCGTCTTTCATGATCGCCATGAGCTTGCTCGCATCCTGCAGGATGCTGACGTTCGCCAGCGGATTGCCGTCGACCAGTAAAATATCCGCCAGATAGCCGGGCTTGATCTGACCCAGCTCGTTACCCATCATCATGATCTCGCCGCCCAGCTTGGTGGCCGAGATGATCGCGTCCATCGGCGAGAAGCCGAGCAGATTCACGAAGTGCTCGATGTCGCGCGCGTTGGTGCCGATCGGATTCCATGCGAAACCGTAGTCCCCGCCCGGCAGTACACGCACGCCGCGCTTCTTGAGCTCCTTCATGTTCTTGATCGCGATATCGAGCTCACGGCGCACGCCCATGCTCTCGGCGATCTGCGTGGTGAGGCCCCACTTGGAGGCTTCGTTGAGCGTAGTGTAGGTAATGCCAAGCGTGGGCGACACGAACACCCAGTCCTTCGCCGCTTCCAGCGCCGCGCACGCCTCGTCGTCCACCAGCGTCGCATGGTAGATCACCTTCACGCCGTGCTTGAGACAGGTCTTCACCGACTCCGCGCTGCGCGCGTGCGCAGCTACGCGCTTGTCATGCATGCGGCCGACTTCGCACACCGCGTCGATCTCTGCTTCGGTCATCACGGTGTGATGCGCGCGTGAATGCGGCACAAACTCATCGCCCGACGGGTTGATCTTGAGCGTGTCGACGCCCTCGCGCACCATCTCGCGCGCCGTCTTGCGAAACTCTTCGGCGCCGTCGCACACGATGGCGAACGTCTCGCGATGCATGTGGCGCAGGCGCACATCGCCCAGCCCCGCCGTGGTCGCCAGCTCCGGGCTTGCGGCGAGCGTGCGCGGGCCGGGGATGTCGCCGGCATTGATGGCGTTGCGGATTACGACATCCAGCCGCGCTTTCGCGGAGGCCGCGCTGTTGCAGGCGGTGAAGCCCTGGTCGAGCATCTTTTTCGCATTCTTGGCGGTTAGCAGCGTGTGCTCCTCGGGCGGCGTGAAGCCCAGGCTTTCCAGGTCCGAGGTGTCGAGGAAGGTGAGATGCGAGTGCGACTCGACGAGACCCGGCATCAGCGTTGCGCCCGCGCCATCCACGATCCGAGCGCCGTCGCTCGCCATGGCGGCTCCGCTCGGGGCCACCGCCTTGATGCGATTGCCCTCCACCAGCACCTGGCCGGAGAACGGTGGTGCACCGCTGCAATCCAGCACGTTGACATTCTTGAACAATACCTTAGCCATGGTGAGCCTCCTCGCCGTAAGAAATATTGGATCCGCTCGCCGGATCGAAAAACTTGAGCTTCCCCTGATTGAAGGCAAATGTCGAGCCGCTGTCCACGGAAAGCTCCATGCGCGCCGGCACTGTCGCTCGCAGCAGATGATCGCACGCCTTCAGGGTCACGATCTTTTCCACCCCATGATTCTCCACCCCATAGACCTGCGCCTCAAGGGGCAGGCCCTGCCGCACTTCGATGTCTTCGGAGCGCACACCCACCATGATCTCACCGCTGCGGCCACGCAGGCGCTCGAGGACCGCCGGCTCGAGCGCGATTTCGAACCGCTGCGACACGATCACCAGCCGACCGTCGACCAGCCGGGCCGGCAACAGGTTCATCGCCGGTGAGCCGACGAACGTGGCCACGAAAGTGTTGCGCGGCCGGTTGTAGATCTCGAACGGCGTGCCCACCTGCACGATGCGGCCATGATCGAGCACGCCGACCCGGTCGCCCAT
>JBGQKF010000249.1:0-6794 GCA_041499435.1 Gammaproteobacteria bacterium | reverse complement strand
GGTGTTCTGGGCAGGAGGATGGCATGGCGACGATGTACAAGTATCAGCTCCCCGTGGAGCAGACCGGCTGGAAGCTCAACGGGCAGACGCAGACTGCCTTCACCTGGGAATACGAGGATGAGCGCGAGGCGCTGCTGGCGCTGTACGACAAGGGCAAGAAACAGCAGTGGGATGCGGCTACGCGCATCGACTGGTCGCTCAATCTCGATCCGGAAAATCCGCAGGAGCTCGACGATCGTTTGATCCCCATCTTCGGCTCGCCGCTTTGGGAGAAGATGGGGGAAAAAGACCGCATCACCGTGCGCCAGCACCAGCAAGCGCAATCGCTCTCGCAGTTCATGCATGGCGAGCAGGGCGCGCTCATGGCCGCCGCGCGCATCGTGCAGATGGCGCCGGATCTCGACGCCAAGTTCTACGCTGCAACGCAAGTGATGGATGAGGCGCGGCACGTCGAGGCGTACGCACGGCTGATCAACGAGAAGCTCGGCATCGCCTACCCGATCACGCCGGGGCTCAAGTCGCTGCTGGAGACGGTGCTGACCGATAGTCGCTGGGACATGACCTATCTTGGCATGCAGATACTGATCGAAGGGCTGGCGCTGGCGGCGTTTCAGCGCATCCGCGACTTCGCCAAGAATCAGC
This sequence comes from Gammaproteobacteria bacterium, assembly GCA_041499435.1. Taxonomy (GTDB): domain Bacteria; phylum Pseudomonadota; class Gammaproteobacteria; order Burkholderiales; family SHXO01; genus SHXO01. The sequence continues at coordinate 6,152 of JBGQKF010000249.1, read as the reverse complement.
TTGCCGCGTCAGTCAACGCGTACGTGATGCAGGACGAGGCGCGCCACGTGGCGTTCGGCCGGCTTGCGCTGCGCGACCTCTATCCGCAGCTTACTGCGGCCGAGCGACGCGAGCGCGAAGACTTCGTCGTCGAAGCCTGTTACCAGATGCGCGATCGCTTCAATCAGAAGGAGCTGTGGGAGCATCTCGGGCTGCAGACCGACATCGCAGTCGAGGCCGCGATGAACTCGGAGAACATGCGGCTGTTCCGCAAGCGCCTGTTCAGCCGCATCGTACCGACGGTGAAAGACATCGGCCTGTGGGGCGAGGGCGTGCAGAAGGCGTTCGTGGACATGGGGGCCATCGAGTTCGCCGACGTGGATACCGCAGCCGTGCTCGAGCAGGATCAGCGTGTTGCCGAGGCATTCGATGCGCGCCGCTTCGTGCGCGAGTCGATCGCGCAGGCTTAACCGACCCTTTCGCCGATGCGTACCGATTTCGGTCTCTACGTCGGAACAGTGGGAACGTCGGTGTGGTCGAGCGAGGATCTCGGCCAGAGCTGGGCACGGCCGATCGACGCCGGCCTGTATCTCGAGTGCCGAGTGTTCTCGCTCACGAGTCAGCCGGCCGGTGGCAGCAGCGTGCTGGCCGGTACCGATCAGGGCGTTTACCGCTGGCACGCCGCGGAGAAAAGATGGGAACACCTGCCGTCCGTCCTCGATGAGTTGCCGATCTGGTCGCTCGTGCAATCGCCGCACGATCGCAACGTCATGCTGGCCGGCACGCGTCCGGCTGCGCTGTACCGATCGGAGGATGCCGGCAAGAGCTGGACTCGCCTGCCGGTCGAATTTGCAACGCATTGCCGCGCGGTGGAGCGTCCGAGAGTGACGCAGATCCTGTTCGATCCGGACGATGCGTCGTCGGTGTGGGCTGGCGTCGAAATCGATGGCGTCTACCGCTCTGCAGATGGCGGAAAGACCTGGGCCAAGCGCACCGAAGGATTGGTCTCAGACGACATTCATGGCCTGGCGGTGGTGCGCGAGAACGGTCGACGCAAGCTGTTCGCCACCACCAACAAGGGCCTGCACTCGAGCCTCGACGATGGCGAGACCTGGCAATTTCGTGAGCTCGATTCGCCGTGGCAGTACACACGGGCGATCGTCGAGCGCGCCGACGCCCGCGGGACGTTGTTCCTCAGCAATGGCAACGGCCCGCCCGGCTCGACCGGGCGACTCCTGCGAAGCGAGGATTACGGCGAGACGTGGTCGGATGCACACCTGCCTGGTGAGCTGAACAGCACGCTGTGGTGTATCGCTGTGCACCCGCTGGAGCCGAATCTGGTGTTTGCCTGCACCAACTACGGGCAGCTCTATCTGAGCGAGGACGGCGGCGAAACGTGGACCAAGCTCAAGCGCGAGTTCGGCGAGATCCGCGCGCTGATGGTGCGGCCGCTGGGTTCCCGGGATTGACGCGGACTATGGCCGATACGCTCATCGTAGTTCCCGACGACTTTCCATCCGTTTTCAAAGGCACGCCCGCCGAGGAGCGCTGTGCTCGACTGGGCGAGACGCGCGTTTACACCGAGCGCGGCGCGGATTCGGAGGCGGAGCTGATTCGCCGCCTCGACGGCGCACGCGTCGCGATCAACATCCGCGCCCACGCACACTTCACCGATGCCGTGTTGGCCGCCTGTCCGCAGTTGCAGTTGATCTCCATCTGGGGGACGGGCACCGACAATATCGATCTTCAATCTGCGCAGCGCAGCGGGATCACCGTGTGCAACACCGCCGGCGTCAACGCCAATGCTGTGGCGGAGCACACCATCGCGCTCATGCTGGCGGTCGCGCGCCGCATCCCGAAGCTCGACCGCGAGATGCGCTCGGGCGCGTGGCCGCGAGAGATGCTGACGCAGCTGCTCGGCAAGACGCTCGGTGTGTTCGGGACCGGCGCGATCGGCATGCGCGTGATCGCGCTCGCTAAGGCGCTGGGCATGCAGGTGCTGGCGTGGAGCGCGCGAGGCGAAACGTCTCGCATCGTCGCTGCGGGCGCGAGCGTGGCCAGCAAGGACGAGATCTTGCTGGGGGCTGATGTGATCACGCTGCATCTGCGCCTGTCGCCTGAGACACGCGGATTCCTCGGTGAGCGCGAGCTGTCGATGCTGAAACAACCGGCCATCCTCATCAACACCGGCCGCGGTGCACTGGTCGATCGGGCCGCGCTGCTCGATGCGCTCGGGCAGGGCCGGTTATCCGCGGGGCTCGATGCGTTCCACGAGGAGCCGCTCAAAGCCGGCGATCCGATATTGGGGTTCCCCAATGTGGTGCTCTCGCCGCACAACTCGGGACAGACTCCGGAAGTCGTGCGCGATGGCTTGCTGCGTGCGGTCGGGAACATCGAGAATTTTCTCGAGGGCCGACCGAGCGGCGTGGTGGCGGAATCGTGAGCTGAGTTGACAGCTCTCAGCGTCCCGGGTTAGCCCTTGACGGCGCCTGCCGTGAGACCTGCGACCAGATATTTCTGCGCCACGACGAACATCACGATGGCGGGGAGGATGGTGAGCGTCACGAAGGCGAGCACGAGTTGCCAGTCGGTGGAGTACTCGCCCTGGTACGCCATGATGCCAAGCGGCCACGGATAAATACTATCGCGATTGAGCACGACCAGGGGCAGGAGGTAGTTGTTCCAGCTGTGCACGAACACGATCACGCCGACGGTCGCAATGATCGGGCGCGACAGCGGCAAGGTCACGTGGCGGAAGAAGCGAATGTAACCGCAGCCGTCGATGAGCGCGGCATCGAGCAGCTCGGCTGGAATCTGCCGGAAAAAATTGCGCAACAGCAAGATGCTCATGCCCAGGCCGAAGGCGACTTGCGGCAGCACCACACCCCAATAGGTATCGAGCAACCCCAGATCGCGAATTTTGATGAATAGCGGCAGGATCGCCGCGGCCGCGGGAAACATGAGTCCGAGCAGCAGATAGCGCAACAGAAACGTCGAGCCGAAGAAGTGCACGTGGGCGAACACGAATGCGGCCATGGCGGAGGCCGCCAGGGTCAGAACGACCGTCAGTACCGCGATCACCAGTGAGTTCCACAAGAGCTGCCAATAGCGCGGCCCCGCAACGATCGACCAGTAGTTGTCCCACTCCCATTGCGCGGGCAGTCCGAACGGGTTCACGCGCAGATCGCCCAGTGACTTGAACCCGCCGAGCGCGGTCGCGAGCAGCGGAACGAGCACCAGCCCCGCAACCAGAAACAAGATCGCATAGCGCAGCACCGGTGACAGGGTCACCGCCGTGTCGTAGCGTGCCCTCTCAGTCATAGCGCGTCCTGATCCGGTTGTATCCGAAAGCAAAAGCTACGCAGATCACGAACAGGATCACGCCGACCGCACTGCCAAAGCCGATGCGCATGCGCGTCACGCCGTAGCTGTAGAGATACGTGACCATAGTCTGCGTGCTGTCCGATGGCCCGCCCTTGGTGAGCGGCATGATGAGATCGAACAGCTGGATCGATCCGAGCACGGCGAAGAACACCGAGAGGCGGATGGTGGGTCCGAGCAGCGGCAGCGTTACGCGGGCGAGGATCTGACGGCCGGTGGCGCCGTCGATGTGCGCGGCCTCGTACAAGTTGGGGTCTATCTGCTCCAGGCCTGCGATGTAGAGCATCATGTGAAAGCCGAAGTACTTCCACACCACCACGATGAGGATGGCATACATCGCGAGATCGCGATCCGCCAGGACATAAGGCGCGGCGAACCCCAGCGCAGCCGCGGCCTTCGCCAGCAACCCGTAGTCGCCGTCGTAGACGAAGCGCCAGATCAGCCCGGCCGCGACTTCCGCTAACACATACGGCACGAAGAAGATCATGCGGAACGCCACCGCGCCGCGGATTCGATCCGCCAGCAGAATCGCCATGGCGAGCGCAAGCGGCAGTTGAATCGCCAGCGAGACCGCGATGATCAGCAGGTTGTTGCACAGCGCGATGCGGAACGCGCGGTTTTGCACCAGCAGCGCGTAATTCTTCAGCCCGACGAAAGTCTCGGGCGTGCCGTAACCATTCCAGTTGTAGAAGCTGTACCAGGCCGCTTCACCCATCGGCAACGCGACGAAGAGCGTGAACAGAAATAACGCGGGCGGCAGGAAGAGAAGCGCGACAGCGAGCCTGCTGTCCATGGGGCGGGTGCTGCGGCGCCAAGAGGAGAAGCGTGCCCGCACGGAAGCAATGGCGCCCGCCATCCCCGCCCCCACCCTAACCCTCCCCCGCGCGCGGGGGAGGGGATATTTGTATTGGTCTCATCGCGAGTTGGGGAGGGAATATTTTCGTGGTCTCAGCACTCGCGGGGAAGCTTCTTATTTCCTTCCCCTGAACCGTGAAGGACGCACACGGTTCCCTCCCCCGCTTGCGGGGGAGGGCCAGGGTGGGGGCGAGGATTGCTACACTAACCTCAGCACTCGCGAGATGCGAGAACGCATGCACTCAGTTCGCCAATTGCCAGGCCTGCTGCACGGCCTGTGCCGCCTCTTTCGGCGTCATCGCCTTGGCAGCGATATCGGCTGATACGTCGTTGACCACCGCACCCACCGCGGGTCCCAGCATCTGATCATAGAAGATCTGGTGATACTTCGAACGCGTGAGGTTCTCACCGATGCGACGCAGGATCGGGTCGGCGATCGCATCCTGCGTGCCACGCACCACCGGAATATAGAAGCCGCGCGCTGCGGCCTCGCGTTGTAACTCTGGACTGGAGAAGAACTTGAGAAACTCCGTTGCCTCCTTCGGAGCGCCTTTGGTCACCAGCCAGCCATTGACGCCGCCGAGCGTATCGGATGGATCGCCTTTGCCGCCTGCGGTGACGGGAAACGCAAACCAGCCAAGCTTCTCCGGCGGCAGGCCCTTCTTGTCCGCTGCATTCGCACGCATGCTATTGAGGATGAAGTTGCCCTGCAGGTCCATCGCGCCCTTGCCGTCGCCGAACTGACCCGAGGACTGCGGGAAAGTGACGCCGAGGAAGCCGGGTTGAAACGGATCGAGGTCGACCAGCTGCCGCAACTGCTCTCCGGCCTTGACGAAGGGGGCGGCGGCGAAACCCTCGCCTTCCCCGCGCAGCGCGGCATCGAACGCACTCTTGCCGCCGTTGCGGATCGCGAGGTGCGTCCAGTAGAAATGGATCGGCCACTTGTCGGCACCGCCGACGATGATCGGCGTCACGCCTGCTGCTTTGAGCTTCTTCACCGCAGCGAGCAGATCGTCCCAGGTCTTGATGGTGCCGGCATCGACGCCGGCCTTGGTGAACAGCTCCTTGTTGTAGAAGAAGCCGACCTGCGAGACCAGCATCGGCACGCCATAGATCTTGCCGTTCAAGGTGTACGCCTGGATCGCGGCCGCGCTGAAACGCTCGCGCCAGTCCGCAGTCATCGCTGAGGACAGGTCCTCGATCACGCCGGCCTTCACCTGTTCGCGCAGCACGCCGCCGCCCCAGCTGTAGATGATGTGCGGACGGTCCTGCGACTGCAGGAGCGTGGTGAGCTTCTTCTTGTACGCCTCGTTTTCCAGATATTGGATGTCCACCTTCACGCCGGCGTGAGCGGCCATGTATTTTCGTGCGATCTCTTTCCAGAAGCCGCTCACCTGAGGATTTTGCTCGACGTGCAGGATCTTCACGGTGACCTCGGCGGTATCGGCGGCGGCGATGCCGGTCACCAGTGTGAAGATCGCGACGCCGATTGCTTTTGGGATCATGTGGACTCGATCGGTTGTTGTGGTGTGCGGCACGCGCCCGCGTTATGGATAAAATGTGCCTCTCAGGTGCGTTCCGTGTCAAGGATGGTGCGGTCGCTCACCTTGCAGTGTCACAGGAGCAGCGCATGGAACGCGTAGGCATCGGGATCATCGGCTGCGGCAACATCAGCGAAGCCTATCTCAAGGCCGCACCCACGTTCCCGATCCTGGACGTGCGCGGCGTCGCCGACCTGCGCCCCGAGGCTGCGCGTGCTCGCGCCGATGCGTTCGGAGTAAACGCGATGACCGTGAGTGCGCTGCTCGCCGACCCCTCGATCGAGATCGTGGTCAATCTCACTATCCCGCTGGCGCACGTCGCGGTGGGGCTGCAGGCCATCGAAGCCGGCAAACACGTCCATTCGGAGAAGCCGCTCGGTGTCCGCACCCAGGAAG
>JBGQKF010000248.1:0-6794 GCA_041499435.1 Gammaproteobacteria bacterium | reverse complement strand
CTTTAGGTATCTGCTCGCTTCTTCGCGGCGGCTCGCAAGCGCCGCGTCCGCCGCCAGCCAAACGTAGTGGCACGGCGTCGTATGATCACGCGGCAGACTGGCAGCGTAGCAGCCGACCTCCGTGGCCTCGCGCGAACGATCGCCATCTTTCAGCGCGGCCACCAGATTGAACAGCATCCAGGGCTTGAGTCCCTCACGCTTGCGCCAGCCAGCCAGCCAGGCGCAGGCCTGCCGCGCGAGTCTCGCCTGGAGCAACGCGCGGCCGGTGATCGCCCAGGACAGCGTATCGGCACGCAGCCACGCGCGATTTCTCCGAATGAACCAGCGCAACCGCAGTCCGCGCCGATTGCGTGCGAGATATTCGAGGTAGGCGCCCGCGGCGCTGCGGCCAAGCGGCCCGTTCTCAAGTACGCTGCGAGGGAGCGAGAATCGGCTGCCCAACACCGCAACGGACACCCACACCCAGAGGTCGCCTGCTTCGGGATGCGTGCCGCGATCATGAATGGCGATGTCGAGCGCTTCTTGCAGATCAAACTTCCAACCGGCGTCGAACAGAGCGCGACCGGCCGCTTGTATGCCAGCACCATCGTCCTCGCCCATGCGTATCAGCTCGCGAAACCGCTCCAGAGCGGTACGCTTCTCCGCGCGACGTGCCAGCAACGCAATCTCCCGCCCCACCGTCGCTGACGCACTGCTATGGGCTTTGAGCTGCGCAAGTGCGTCTGCTGCCGCCTGCAGATCGCCCGCGTGCAGATCGAGATCGAACAGCGTTGATGCTGCCCACACATAGCTCGGCCTCAACTCCAGCGCGCGCCGCAACCAGGGCCGCACGTCAATGCTGTCGGAATGCCGGCGGTGGGCATCGGCCAGGCAGCCCAGCGCGATCGGATCGTTCGGTGTGAGCCGATGCAGCTGCTCCGCGGCTTCCAGGGAGCTGCGCGAATCGCCGAGCGCCGCGTGCCACTCGCCGATGAGCAGCCAGCCTTCCGCATGGCGCGGCACCTCAGCCAGTATCTCACGCATGGCGCCAACCGCAGCGATGAGATCCCCCTGCGAGGCCACCAGCCGCGCGCGCTCGCAGCGCAGCTCGATGGGCAGGTCTTCGCCCCAAGGCGTCGCACGCAAAGCCGCAAACGCCTCATCGAACCGGCGCAGGTCCATCAGCAGCTGCAGACGCCGACGATGCACGCCGATGGACAACGGCGCGAGGCCCACCGCCCGTTCGGCCGCATGCAATCGCTCCGTCTCATCTGGCGCGACCAGCACGAGGGCCAGCCACACCCGGACATCCGCCGGCCGCGATGCACTCAGCTCGCGCGCCAGTGCCAGCGCCAGCCCGGGCTCGCCCGTCTGCTCGCCTTGCGCCTTGAGGTTCTGCCACGCCCACTCGTACCCCGGATCGAGGCGCAGAGCGCGCACGAGATGATCGATGGCAAGCTTGCGCTCCTCTTGACGCCACAGCACACTCGCCAGGTATCCATGCAGTTGCGGGTCGGTCGGCGCGTGCCGGGCTGCAGCTTCGAGCGCGGCACGCGAATCGCCGAGCCGGCCATCGCCTTCGAACGAGTCGGAGAGGCGAAGACACGCTGTATTCCATCCCGGGCTCAGCCGCAAGGCCTCGTGCAACGCCTCGCGTTCGCCGGCGCGGTTACCCCGCAAGCGCAAAATCTCGGCGCGCTCGAGATGCACGCGCGGCAGCAACGCGAAGCGCTCGATCGTTTCATTGCAAAGCGTCTCGGCCTCGTCGAGCCGATTGGTGCACGCGAGCTGACGCACGACCGCGACCCACGCCTGCCACAGGTCCGGCCGTGCTGCGAGCCCTTCCTTCAGTATTCCCAGCAGTTCCTCGGGCTCGTAGGTCCCGCGAGCGATGTCCTGGAAGCTCAGCAGGCCGTCGCCCCGGGTTACCTGGCGCTTCAACTGCTCATACACATAGGCCAGTTGTGCCCGGCGCTCCTCCTGGCTCGCACATAGATCCAGCAGGCGCTGCATCGCAAACTCGAGATCCACCGAGATCGCCAGTGCGGCGCGATAAGCTGCACGCGCGGCGGCATGGTCTCCGCGCAGCGTGTGTATCAGTCCGTGGCAATAGTGGTACGACTCGGATTCGGGAGCAATCGCACGGGCGTGCTCCAACTCCGCGTACGCTTCTTCGAAACGTTGCTGGCGCGCGAGCACGACGGCGAGCTCGCGTCGCGTCGGAGCGCTGCGTGGAAAAATATACAGCAGGGCACCGATCGCCTGTTCACGTGCCGGCAGCGGTTCCTCAGCGAGCCATTCCACCAGCAGGTGATTGAGGCCGGCATGGTGCGCAAAACGCGTTACCACGCCACGCAGATGCGCCAGCACAGCCGCCCGGCTTTCGACTTCTTCGAGCAACCGCGCGAAAGCCGCCTGGGCCTCGACATCGAGCGGTGTCGAGTCCACCAGTTCGCGTGAAACTGCAAGCGCGGCTGGCAAATCGCCGGCGCAGCGATGCACGCTCACCGCGGTACGCAGCCAGTCGATCCGGCGGCTGCGTCCTTCGGCCTTCGCCAGCAGCGGCCAGGCGCGATCGAAATCCGCGAGTGCAGCCAGCGCACCGGCGGCGAACAACGCTAATGCGGCATCCTCCGGATCGCGTGACAGCGCGGCATTCAACTCGTTCAGCGCCTCCTGCGTGCGCTCGAGCTCGTTCAAGCAACGGACCAGTGTGATCACGGGTGCGCTCGACAAGCGACCCAGTCGTCTCACGCGCGAGCGCAAATACTCGAGCGCCTGCTCCTGCTCTCGCACCTGGCGCGCTGCGCGCAGATAGTTATGTGCCGCCCCTTCATCGGTGATCTGCTGAGTCGAGGCGAGCCGGTATAAGTGTGTGGCCCAGCCGTACGCACCCCGCTGCCATTCGAGACTGGCGAGCGTGGAAAACGCCTCCGCCGAGAACGGCATCGCACGCAGCACCCGCTTGAGCAGCCTGCCAGCGCGCGCGTGCTCCCGCGCGTCGCCGAGCAAAGCCTGCGCGCATCGCAGCTCGAACATCGCGTCCGTTTTGGGAGCATGGATCTGCGCTTCCAGATATTCGACGTATTCGGCTTGCGGGCGCAGTTGACTGATGAGCGCGGCTTTGTGCAGACGCAAAGGTACATCGTCGGGGTGGAGCTGCAGCATCTCCTCCACCACCGGGAGCGCTTGCGCATCGTGCGCGTCGTAATGAGCGAGCGAGCGTCGCGCATCGAGCGCGATGCGATGTCCCGGCGCTGCGGCGGCCAGACGCTCGCACAGGCCGACCGCTTGATCGCGCCGATGCTCGATCAGAGCGCAGCGCATGTCGTGCAGCAGGTCATAGAGCTCGGCTTCGGGCAAGCTCACGTCGGCAACACGCTGCGCCTCTTCGACCGGAACCAGCAGCATCCCGCGCGGGCCATTTGCCGCGCTCCATTCGAAGAACGGCTTTTCGGCGAACTCTCCCTGCGCCGGTTGCGTCGGATCCCGAATCACCAGCGTGCCGCGCACCGCGTCGTAACCGATGACCGCCTGCAGATGTGCAAACGCTGGATAGACGGTGGTCAGCGTAAACGGTACACCGCGGTCCACCAGCGCACGCGCGGATTGCCAGTCCACCCGGAACTCCCGGGCGATGAAGCCGCGCTCCAGCGCCCAGCGGCGTTCGCTGGTATGCGGCGTGCCGTCGTAACAAATCTCCTCTGCGATTTCCAGATGCTCGGCGGGCTTCGCCCAGTAGCGGCTGATGGCGGTCAGCGTGGCCGGTGAGCAGGTCATGTGGTGCTGCCGCACGAAGGCAACCGGAAGCTGTGCACGCCCGCTGCCGTGCTGGCCCGATTCGATGCGCTCGACGAACGCCTGGTACTGCGGCTTGGAGGAAAGGCGCGCCTGCTGCAGCGCGCGTTCGACGTCGCCAAGGCGGAACCAGGCATCGCAACGGCGTTGCGCCAGATACTCGCGCAGATCTTTGTCGGATATCGGCGCGAGACGCTCCACGAGCTCGAGCGTGGCGAGCGCGCTCGAGTAATCGCCGGCTTCATGCTCCAGATACGCGAGCTGCAACGCGAGCGGCGGGCTTTCCACCTCCAGCAACTTCGTGCGCAATAGCTGCAATGCCGCGGGGATGCGATCGAGAAGCGTCAGCAATGATGCGTTGTGCCCGATCGCCGGAGGGGACACCGGGTTCATTTCCAGAGCGCGCTGAGCGGCCGCCAGAGCCTGGGGGTATTCGTCCTCGAGCTCGAACAGAGCGGAGCGCTCCACCCAGCGGTAGGACTCGGCGGGGGTGAGATCGAACGCCTTGGCGAGATGCGCCTCCGCTGTGTCGAAGTCGCGCAATTGCCCATAGATCTGCGCCGCGAGTCCATACCAGTCTGCCGCGAGCCGATCATCGGCAAGGCTCGCGAGCTCGCAGCGGCGCAGAGCCTTCAGTGCAGCAAAGGCTCCATGGCGCGAGAGCAGCGTGGAGGCGTGGTAGTAGCCCGCGAGGGCGGACTCGCGGTCCGCGCGGAACGCCCGCAGGAACAGCGCATCGCTGATCCTTCGTGCGCCCAACTGGCCGGCGAGCCTTCCGGCCAGCACGCGCCCCTCGGTACCCGGCCAGGACGTGATCGGCCCCATTTCCCGGCCCGCTGCAAAAGCGGCAAGCAGCTTGCCCTGCTCATACAGCTCGAGCACACGAGCAAGCGACTGCTCAACGCCCTTGGCTGGCTGTGCGTTGTCCTTCATGCGTGGACGGTTGTTTGAAATTGTTGGACTTGATTTGCGCGGATGCCCGGTCCGCTCGCAGAAACCGTGCCTTCGGAATGATCGGGCGGCACAGATGGGTCGTGATCTCGGCCCCGACGAATGAATGCGAGAGCGTTACTGCCGATTCTCCGACAACCTGACCATGCTCATAGCGTGCCAGTGTGCATCGGCTGAGAAGGCACTTCCGTACGTCTAACCTGGATAATTCATGAAGGACTCGGGATGATGGCGAGCCGAGTTCCGAATAGCCCGACGCAACACTGTGTACTGCGCAAGAGCTGGCCAATTGACTCGTCACGCCAGTCACTGTCTACACACCGGGGCGTCTTTATGAATTATCCAGGCTAGCCTATAGCTCCCCCTCGGGCGGTACGCCTATGCCCAAGACAGCGCCGAGCGGACTCTTCACCGCCAGCCCGCCGCGCTTCAACACGTGCGTATAGATCTGTGTCGTACGCACGTCCGAGTGACCAAGTTGCTCCTGGACAGTCCGTATGTCCGCGCCGCGCTCGAGCAGGTGCGTAGCAAAAGAGGCGCAGGGTATGGCAGCTCGCCGGCTTATGAATCGCGGACTGCCGCAATGCGGCGCGGACCGCCTTCTGGACGGCGCTTTCGTCTAAGTGATGGCGGCGTCGCTTCCCTGAGCGTGGGTCTACGCTCAACTTGCTGCCTGCGAACACATACTGCCACGCCCATTTGGATTCGGCATTCGGGTATTTGCGGGCAAGGGCGTAGGGCAGGAATACCGTGCCAAAACCTTGCGCACAGTCGCGCTCGAACACGGTCCTGCGATTCAAGAGATGTCGCTTCAGAGGCGTCACCAATTCATCGGGTAGCGTCACAACACGATCCTTGCCGCCTTTGCCATCGCGCACAAAGATGGCACGATGATCGAAGTCCAGATCTTTGACGCGCAATCGAACGCTCTCCAGAAGCCTTAGGCCCGAGCCGTACTGCAGGCAGGCAACCAACCAGGAAACCCCGTTCAATTTGCTCAGCATTCGCGCGACTTCCGCTGGCGTGAGCACAACCGGTAGCCGCTCCCGGCGTTTCGCACGCACGATACCTGTGCACTCTCCCAGGGGACGCTCGAGGACGATGGCGTAAAGAAATACCAAAGCATTCAGCGCCTGGTTTTGCGTAGAGGAAGCAACCTGCCCCACCACCGCAAGATGGGTGAGGAAAGCAGCGACCTCCTGTTCGCCCATCTCTGTCGGATGGCGCTTGCCGTGGAACAGGATAAAGCGCTTCACCCAATGCACGTAGGCTTCCTCAGTTCGGATACTCAGGTGCCGCAGCCGAATGGCCTCGCGCACGCTCTGCAGGAAAGGGGAAGCTTCGTCGGACGGTTGCATGACCGTGTTATCTGTGTTTTTGTACAGTATACACAACCTGGGAAGCGATGCAAGAGAAGCCTCGTGCGGGAGAAATCCGGACGATGTCCGCCTATCACCAGCCCCGGGGAGGCTATCATCACCGCGGTCAGCGACCCGACCCGCTTGGCAAGCCGTTGATTCAGTAGTAGCCTGAGGAATGACTGAGGGAATGTCGACGATGCGAGGAGAATGCAAACGGCTACACGCTAGGCGGAACAATTCCGTGGGAAAACACGGACGAGGGCCACCGATTATATGTTAGGGCGCGTCCATGCCAAGCCTTCCGGCACTCGACATCAAGAAGAACATCAACCATTCGCCGCACGTCGTTATTCTTGGCGCTGGGGCCAGTCTTGCTGCATTCCCAGGCGGGGATGCAAGCGGAAGGAGCCTTCCGCTGATGAACAATCTCATCGATGTGGCGGGACTCAGGGCAATCATTGCGCAAGATGGACTTGATCCAGATGTGGCGAACTTTGAGGCCTTCTACGATGACTTGGTAACCTCGGGCAATCATGCTCAGTTGGTGAGAGATATAGAGCTACGAATCCGACACTACTTCGCAGAAATGTCGCTTCCGCCCGAGCCAACAATCTACGATTACCTAAGCCGGCATAGCCGGAACCAAACAGGGTAAAGTTGTCGCATCAGGCACGAGCGAGCGAGGGCAGCGATGGCGCAAATGCT
>JBGQKF010000247.1:0-6815 GCA_041499435.1 Gammaproteobacteria bacterium | reverse complement strand
TGCCAGCGTCTCCGACATCTGCTCCGTGTGCGGCCGCGCTGTCTGTGCCGCACTGGCTTGCGCTGCGGCCTGCCGGCGACGCACCGCTTCCATGAGCAGCGCGGCGCTCTTCGCATCGCGCACGCCGAGCGCCTGCGCAATTGCCTCGGGTGAGGCGTCGGTCGCCAGCTCGCGCACCAACTGGTCGAGCTGCGCGCTGGCGGCGGCCTGCTCGCGTGGCGAGGCGCCGCTGGCACGCTCGGCGTCGACTTGTTGCGTGCGCGGCTTTGCAGACTTCTGCACGCCCGGCGCCTCGGTTACGAAGTTCGTCACCGGTGCACCGACGCGCGGAGACATGGAGGCCAGTACGCCCGCGAGCAACGCGAGCACAGCAGCAAGAGGCAAGGCCCGCGGCACGATGACCGGGAACAGTTTCCTGGGCTCGAGACGCCGCACGGTGAGCGTAGCGCGCTCGAGCAGGAGCTGGATCATCGGGCTGCGCGTCCCCTGCTCTGCGAACCACAGGGCGCTGCCAAGCTGATCCTTGAGATCGGCGCATCGATCGGCGGCGGCCGCAGCTTGCGCCAGCGTCGGACGCCGCGTCGAACGCCATGCGAACCGCGCGAGTACGGCGAGCCCTGCCAGCATGAACAACGGCAGCAGTGCAGCGAGCACCTCGGGCACGATCACGACGAGTCTGAGCGCCTGATAAAGCGCGACCGCACACAGCAGCCAGCACGCCATCGCTGAAGCTTCACGCAGCCACAGATTGAAGCGCAGACGGCGGGCGGTACTGCCCAGCCACTGGGTGAGGATGTCGCGCTCGGACATTTCGAGTCGGTGCGGCTTGGAATACGGAAGAACCGATCGGTGGCCACGCATTTCGCACGCCGAACGGTTCGCGGTTGCTACGAAGGATCGTATCATAGGCGAGAACCCCAATCGATGAGAGAGACCACGACGTGACGTTCGCGCGCTTGCACGCTGCACCCCGGCATAGGCTGCTGCCGATCCTGATTTTGTCGGCTATGCTCTGCATCTCCGAATGCGCGTCCGCGCAGGAACGTCCGCACATCGTCTACATCCTCGCGGACGATCTCGGCTGGAACGACGTCGGCTTTCACCGCGGGGCATTGCAGACGCCGAACCTGGATCGGCTCGCATCCGAAGGCGCTGCGCTCAACGCTTTCTATGTACAACCTTACTCGAGCCAGACGCGCGCGGCGTTGCTCACTGGCCGTTATCCGATGCGTTACGGGTTGCAGACGCTGACCATTCTTCCGGCCAGCCGTTACGGCTTGCCGCCCGAAGAGCGCACACTGGCGCAGGCGCTCAAGGAAAGCGGCTATCGCACTGCATTCGTCGGAAACTGGTTGCTCGGGCACGCCAGGCCCGAGTACTGGCCCACTCGGCGCGGCTTCGACAGCTTTTACGGCTCGCTCTCCGGGCAGATCGAGCCGGTGCTGCGTAAAACCGCCAAGGCAGACTGGCGGCGCGACGAGCGGCCGCTCAAGGAGGACGGCTACGTCACCGACTTGATGGCGCGCGAAGCAGTGGGGATCATCACCCGGCACGACGCGACCGCGCCGCTGCTATTGATGGTCTCCTTCAACACGCCCGCACAATACTACGGCGTGCCAAAAGTCCTGCTCGACTCCTATCGAGATATCGCCGACGATACACAGCACAGCTATGCGGCCGCGATGAGCGCGCTCGACAACGCCGTAAGCCAGATCATCGCGGCACTGAAAAAACGGCAGATACTGGCGAACACGCTGATCGTATTTCACAGCGACAATGGCGGCGCTGTGCCGATACGCTTCCCGACCGGCGACGATGACATTCAGAAGCCCGCCGCAGACAACGGCGTGTTCCGCGAGGGTCAGGGCAGCCTGTACGAAGGCGGCGTGCGTGTCGCTGCGCTCGCGTGCTGGCCTGGAAGAATACCGCCTAAGACCATCGTCACCGAGCCGCTGCATGTGACCGATCTCTACGTCACGTTGGCAAAGCTGGCCGGCGCCACCCTCGAACAGCCGAAGAAGCTCGACGGCGTGGACGTCTGGCCCGCGATCGTGCGCGCGCAGCGCACCCCGCGCAAGGAACTGCTGCTCAACGTGGATGACTTCCAGGGCGCCATCCGCATCGACGAGTGGAAGCTGATCTTCCACTCGGCGTTGCCGAGCAAAGTCGAGCTGTTTGATATCGCCAACGACCCCGAGGAAGCCGAGAACAAGGCAGGCGCGTATCCAGACCGCGTGAAGGAATTGCTGGGGCGACTCAACGACTATGCCTACGACATGGTGCCGTCGCTGTATCTGGAAGAGCTGAGCGCGGGCGGACGGCCGATGTTCTGGCGCTCGAACGCACCCAAGCGTTGAACGAGATATTCGCCCCCCGTTTTACAGGTTTTACAGGGGGAGGGATCTCTCTCACGGCTCCGTCTGAATGGAAGACAGGAACGTAAAGATCTTCCACAGCACCTCGTCGGGAAGCACGCCTTTCCAGATCGGCATGCCCTTCTCCTGGCGGCCTGTGCTGACGGTCTTGTAGAACACGGCGATGGCGTCGTCGCCGTAGCGTATCTTGAGCCGCCGCAGATCGCGCGGGCGCTCGCCCTGCTCGGCGTTGGGGCCATGGCAATGCGAGCAATACTGATTGAACAGACCGTTGCCCTCCGGGACGATCTCCGCCTTGCCTTCGAAAGGATTTACCGGGCGCGCATCTTCCGCCGGCGCTGCGAGCGGAGCGAGCGCGAGCACGACGGCCAACGCTGCGCGGCTCACGACCGCTTGCGGAAACTTCGGTACCACGTCCTCCTCCGTTCTTGAATCCTTGCAGCGCCACGCACAAGCGGCGGAGCGTGTCACCGCCCCGCCGCCTGCATGCCGCCTGAAGAGCTGCGAGATTACAGCGCGAACACCACCAGCACACCTCCTTCGGGGCTGGCATCGATCACCCGCTGGCCGATCTTGCCGAAGAACGAGGGCGGGCCTTTGGTACGGCCGGCCACGACGGCCAGGTATTGCTTGCCACCGACCGTGTAGGTGACCGGGCTCTGCAGAATGCCGGTGCCGATATTGAACTGCCACAGCACGTTACCGGTCTTGGCATCCACCGCCTTCAGCTCGCCCTTCTGGTTGCCGTAGAACACCAGACCGCCGGCGCTGGTCATCGCACCGCCGAGGAACGGCAGATCTTCCTTGATGCCCCACACCTTCTTGTTAGCGACTGGATCCCATGCGACGAACTCGGACAGATTGCTGCCGACGCTGCCCACCATGTCGAGGTTGAACTCGGACGCGAGGTAGAACTTGCCGGGCGAGTACTCTTCGTCCTTACTCGCGATGTCCATGCACATGTTGAACGTGGGGATGTACACCAGCCCGGTCTGCTTGCTGTAGGACATTGGCTCCCAGTTCTTGCCGCCGATCAGGTTCGGGCAGACGTTGCGCGCCCATTTGCCGAGCTGCGGCCGCTTGGTCGGATCTTCCATCGGCATGCCGGTCTGCTTGTCGACACCGCTGGCCCAATTGGTCGGGACGAACGGCTCCGCCGAGATCAGCTTGCCGCTCTCGCGGTTGATCACGTAGAAGAAGCCGTTGCGGTCGGCCTTCATCAGCGCCGGGCCGACGCTCAGGTCGGCGAGCACGCCTTCGTTCACGCCATCGAAGTCCCACACGTCGGACGGCGTCATCTGATAGCCCCAGGCGATCTTGCCGGTGTCGCCGTCGAACGCAAGCTCCGACGAGGTCCACAGGTTGGTGTAGGGCAGTATATTGCTCGAGTCGTTGCCGCGCGTTTGTCCGCCCCATGGGCCGCCGTTGCTGGTCCCATAGTAGACCAGGTTGCGCTTGGCATCGTAGGAGCCGACGTACCAGGTCGAGCCGGCACCGGTCTTCCACGAATCGCCCTTCCACGTATCGTTGCCGGGTTCGCCGGTGCCGGGGATGGTGTAGGTCTTCCAGACCGACTTGCCGGTGGTCTGGTCATAGGCCTGCACGAAGCCGCGGATGCCGTACTCGCCGCCGGCAATACCGGTCACCACGAGGTTCTTGTACACGACGGGCGGCGACGTGATCGCATGGCCCTTCTTATAGTCCGCCACGGTGACGACCCACAGCTCTTTGCCGGTGTTGGCATCGAGCGCGACCAGCTTCGCATCGAGGCGGCCGACGAACACTTTGCCATTGGCGACTGCGACGCCGCGGTTGTCGAGGCCGCAACACACGGTGGCGAAGTAGTCGTTGGGCAACTCCGGCTCGTACTTCCACTTCTGCTTGCCGGTCTTCGCATCCAGCGCGAACACGAACTTTGGCCCGGTCGATGTGGTGACGTACATCGTGTCACCGACCACCAGCGGGGAGGACTGCTGCGACTCCAGGCTGCCCAGCGAGTGCATCCACACCACCTTCAGGCTGGACACGTTGCCGGTATTGATTTGATTGAGCGTGCTGTAACGCGTGTTCCACTGATCGCCGCCGTAATGCGGCCATTCGTTGCCGGCGTCGGCGATTGCGAACGACGCGGCTGCTGCCAGCGCTGCGCCCGCAATGCCGGTCAGCACAGTGCGTGTGACTCGACTCATGTTGATCTCTCCTCTTGGTCTCCACCGATCGGCTTCGGCCTGTTCGCTGTTACCGCCTCCCGCGACTCACCGGTGCCGATTGCTGCGTCAGATAGAAGTCGCCGCTTTGCGCGGTCAGCCACGCGGCATGCGTTCGTCGCCGCCGCATTTTCCCTTCCGATCTTGATCCAAACTCCCCCCAGCATTCGTGAACGTTACATGATCGCCTCCGTCTTCTGGCCCATGTGGATATCCGAGCAGCGCCGGCACAACGAGCGCCCAGGAGGTCCCTGATGGCGTTTTGACTGGTGAAACCCCGGAAGCCACTATTCGGAAGCTGCACTATACGGCGCTTGCTTTGGTATTCCAAGACAATGCGCGAATGAGGACAAGTGCTGCAGGGCATCATGGCCAATGCACCTTGCGGGGCAGGATCGACCGCGGTCTGGCAAGCAGACAATAATACAAGATGGCGTAGGAAGCGAAGCCCGGGGGCTCGGTTCAGCTCTTGAACTTCGCTGCGACGGCCGCCGTTTCCCGTGCAAGCAGAAATTGATCGCTGGTGACCGCGACGAACAGCGCACCGTGCTCGATCCAGCGCCGGGCATCGGGCTCGGCGAAAGCCAGGATGCCGGGGATCTTGCCGGTCTTCTTCATGCGGGTGAGTGCATCGGCGATCGCGGCCTGCACATCCGGATGGCCGGGGTTGCCAAGATGGCCGAGATCCGCGGCGAGGTCCTGCGGCCCGATGAACAGCCCGTCGATGCCATCGATCGCAGCGATCGCTTCGATCTGCGCGACCGCAGCGCGCGTCTCGATCTGCACGATGAGGCAGACTTCTTCGTCGGCGTGTTTGAAGTAGTCCGGCACGCGCCCGAACCGATTCGAACGGCTGTTAGCCGAAACGCCACGGATGCCGCGCGGCGGATAGCGAACCGCGGCTACGGCGCGTTTCGCCTCCTCGACATTCTGCACGTAGGGCAGCAGCAGAGTCTGCACACCGAGGTCCAGCAGGCGCTTGATGACAACCATATCGTTCCAGGCGGCGCGCACCACGATGGGCGATGGATAAGCGGCGGCGGCGTGGATCTGATGGTGGACCATGTGCAGCTCGGCCGGGGCGTGTTCCGTGTCGATCAACACCCAGTCGAAGCCGGCGCCGGCGCAGATCTCCGCCGCGGCATGACTGACGAGGCTGAGCCAGCAGCCGCACTGCACGCGGCCGGCTTTGAGATTGCGCTTGAGCTGATTGAGTGGCATGTCCATGGCGGGAGCCGTTCGGTGTGTGAGTAATGGTGGACGATTCTAGCTCGAATCGGTCGGTGCAGCCGGTGAAGGTCGATGCAACCGAAGCCGGATTCGTGCAAGATCATCACGGCTGCCGCAACCGAGCGACGGATTCTTCTGTATTCTTTCCTTTGCGACCTTTGCGTTCTCTGCGCTTTCGCGTTGAAGTTGGGTTTTAGTACTTTTGGCCGCCGCGACACCAGCCTCGGGATCACACATCTATGAGCAAACCAATTTCATTCGAGGGCGTATACCCGATTCTCGCCACGCCGTTTCACAACGATGAGAGCCTCGACCTCGAGTCCTTCGATCGCCTGACTCGCTTCATGGTGCGTCTGGGCGTGGATGGTGTGACGATCCTCGGCGTGCTCGGTGAATCGAACCGCTTGCTCGATCGCGAGCGCGAAGAGCTGATCAAGACCGCCGTGCAGGCGGCCGGGAACATGCCGGTGATTGTCGGCGCGAGCCACAGCGGTACTCGCGGCGCGCTGGGGCTGAGCCAGATGGCGGAATCGCTGGGTGCGGACGGCGTGATGGTGACGCCGCACGCTGAGCCCGTTCCCGTCGAAGATCGGGTATTCGAATACTATCGGGCGATCGCCGATGGCATCGGCATCCCGCTGGTGGTGCAGGACCATCCAGCGTCCACATCTGTGCACATGAGCGTCGCACTCATGGCGAAGATCGTATCCGAGCTCCCGCGTGTCGCCTGCATCAAGGAAGAGGCCACGCCGACGCCGCCGAAGATCCGCGGGTTACGGCAAGCCATGAAAGCGCGCTCGGTGCCCATTCTCACCGGGCTCGGGGCACTTTACGGTCAGTTCGATCTGGAGGCGGGCTCGAGCGGCTTCAACACCGGTTTTGCGTTCCCGGAAGTGCTGATGGCGATGGTCAAGGCGAACCAGGCGGGGGATGCCGTCCGGGTGCGCAGTCTCTATACCCGCTTCTTGCCACTCATCGTATTCGAGCAACAGCCCGGCGTGGC
>JBGQKF010000246.1:0-6826 GCA_041499435.1 Gammaproteobacteria bacterium | reverse complement strand
CTTTTAATCACGGTGTCGATGGTTCGATCCCATCCGGGCTCACCATTCTCTCCGAACATTCACGCTGAAAGCCGAGGTCGCATCATGACGAGCGTTCTGTTCACGCCCCTCCGTCTCGCCGGTCTGGAACTCGAGAACCGCATCGTGGTCTCGCCCATGTGCCAATACAGCGCCGACGACGGCGCCGCCTCCGACTGGCACATGACCCATTTGGGCATGCTGGCCAATTCCGGCGCCGGCCTGTTGGTGGTGGAGATGACCGATGTCGAGCGCGACGGCCGCATCACCCCGGGCTGCCTCGGACTCTATTCGGACGCCTGCGAGACGGCGCTCGCGCGCGTGATCAAGCATTGCCGGCGCATCGGCTCGGCCAAGATCGCGATCCAGCTGGCGCACGCCGGGCGCAAAGGCTCCACCTCGCGGCCGTGGGAAGGCGGGCAGCCGTTCAAGCCCGGCAACGGCGCCTGGGAGACGATCGCGCCTTCCGCCGTCCCGTTCGGCGAGGGCTGGCCGGCGCCGCGCGCCATGACCGCCGACGACATGACGCGGGTGCGCGAGGCCTTCGTTTCCGCCGCCAAGCGCGCGCTGCGCATCGGCTTCGACGCGATCGAGATGCACATGGCGCACGGCTATCTCCTGCACAGCTTCGTCTCGCCGATCTCCAACAAGCGCACCGACGGCTACGGCGGCAAACTCGAGGCGCGCATGCGCTTCCCGCTCGAAGTGGCGAAGGCGGTGCGCGCGGTGGTGCCGAAAGCGACGCCGATCGCCGCGCGCATGACCGGCAGCGACTGGATGGAGGGCGGCCTCACCCCGGACGACGCGGTGGCGTTCGCCAAGGCGCTGAAAGGAGCGGGGCTCGATTACGTCGACGTGTCGTCGGGCGGCATCGCGCTGGAGACCAAGCCTCCCGCCGAGCCCGGCTTTAACGCGCCGATCGCGGAGAGGGTCCGCCGCGAAGCGGGAATCCCGGCGCGCACGGTCGGCCTCATCTTTCGGCCCGAGCAGGCCGAGGCGATCGTGGCGAGCGGCAAGGCCGACATGGTGGCGCTCGCGCGCGCCATGCTCGACGATCCGCATTGGGCCTGGCACGCGGCGATCGAACTCGGCGCCGAGGTGAAACGCCCGCCGCAATACCAGCGCACCGGCCCGAAGTTCTGGCCCGGCGCGGTCAAAAAAAGCGCATGAGCCGTTTCTTTTCCGCCGATCGCTTTTCCGAGGATTCGACATGAAAAAATACAAGATCGCGGTCATTCCCGGCGACGGCATCGGCAAGGAAGTGGTGCCGGAAGGCATCCGCGTGCTGGAGGCGGCCGGCAAGAAGTTCGGCATCGGCTACCAATGGGACGAGTTTCCCTGGAGCTGCGAGCACTATGCCAAGCACGGCTGCATGATGCCCGAGGACGGGCTCGACCGAATCCGCCAGCACGACGCGATTTTTCTCGGCGCCGTCGGCTTCCCGGGCGTGCCCGATCACATCTCGCTGTGGGGCCTGTTGATCCCGATCCGCCGCCAGTTCGATCAATACGCCAATGTGCGGCCGGTGAAGCTGATGCCCGGCATCAAATCGCCGCTCGCGGGACGCGCCATC
Organism: Gammaproteobacteria bacterium; assembly: GCA_041499435.1. Taxonomy (GTDB): domain Bacteria; phylum Pseudomonadota; class Gammaproteobacteria; order Burkholderiales; family SHXO01; genus SHXO01. The sequence continues at coordinate 5,235 of JBGQKF010000246.1, read as the reverse complement.
GGCGACATCGACTACTACGTGGTGCGCGAGAACACCGAAGGCGAATACTCCTCCATCGGCGGGCGGTCGTTCGAAGGCACCGAGCGCGAAATGGCGCAACAGATCTCGACCTTCAGCCGCAAGGGTGTCGACCGCATCATGAAGTTCGCCTTTGAGCTCGCGATGAAACGCCCGCGCCGGGAAGTCACGTCCGCCACCAAGTCGAACGGCATTTCCATCACCATGCCCTACTGGGACGAGCGCTTCGCCGCGATGGCGAAGAACTACCCAGTGGTGAAAACCAGCCAGTACCACATCGACGGGCTCACCATCCAGATGGTGCTCAATCCGCAGCGCTTCGATGTGATCGTTGCGTCGAATCTGTTCGGCGACATCATCTCCGATCTGGGACCCGCCACCGCCGGCACCATCGGCATCGCGCCTTCCGGCAACATCAATCCCGAGCGCGCATTCCCTTCCCTGTTCGAGCCGGTGCACGGCTCGGCCCCCGACATCTCAGGGAAGAAGATCGCCAATCCGATCGGGCAGATCTGGTCGGGGGCGATGTTGCTCGAGCATCTCGGCCACGCCGAAGCCGGTGCGGCGATCGTGCGTGCGATAGAGCAGGTATTGCGCGACGGCCCGCGCACGCCGGACCTCGGTGGTACTGCGAACACCGAGGATCTCGGGAGAGCCATCGCTTCTGCGCTTTGATCGCGCTGTCATTCGATCCGGAGCCGCTGGCGCAGCTCGCGTGCGGTGAGCGCCTGGCCATACACCGCCGAGCCGCGATCGAACTTTTTCGCCGATGCCAGTGGCCCGACGATCACCGGCTCGAATCCAGCGTCGCGCACCAGGCGTTGTGCAACGTCGAGCGCTGCTCGATCGTCCGCCGCCAGCGGGACTGCGATGCGCTCGCCCGCCCGGTTCGCATCGTTCGCGAGATCGGCCGCGGGGATCGAATTGAACGCGCGCACCAGCCGCACACCGGGAAGGAATTCCGCGGACGCAAGCCCTGTCCCCTTTTGCAGCGCCGGCTCCGCCATCGCTCCGTCACGCGAAGGATAAGGATTGCCGGTTTCCAACACCACCTTCCCGGCCAGCTCGGGCGCCAGATCCCGGCCGACCTGCGGGACCGCGCCGTACGGCACCGAGATCAGGACCACTTCACCGAAAGCTGCCGCTTCGCGCGGCATGCCGGCACGCGCCAAAGGCCCCGCGCGTTTCACCAGATCCGCGAGCTCCGCTGGATGTCGCGACGAAAACAGGATCTGGTGGCCCGCCTTCGCCCACAATACGCCGAGCGTGCCGCCGATGTGGCCTGAACCGATGATGCCGATTTTCATCGAGGCTCCTTGCGATTGTGCAACCGATCCGCGCGGCAGGACAGCGAACCCGGCACAGAGCGCGATCGCCTGCAGCACGGCGCGGCGGGACTCGAAGGTCTTTGCATTCACCTACTCACCTCTTCACCATTTAGTGGTCTAGGGTTCGATCCAATTATGCAGCGCCAGTCCGCCATCGACCACCACCGTCGTGCCGGTAACATAGGCGGAAAAGCGGTCGGACAATAACGCTATTGTCATGCCGGCAATATCTTCTGGCGTACCGAGTCGACGCAGGCTCGTGCATACGGTGAGCCGCTCTAAGCCCGCTCCCTTCGCGTCGAAGCCGCCGCCGGGAATCGCTCCAGGCGCAATGGCGTTGACGCGGATGCCGTGCGGGCCGAGTGCTTTCGCGAGCTCCTTCATCACCATGGTCTCACCTGCCTTAGAGGCGCTGTAATGCGGCAGGTTGCGCGGCGTGTGCGCGTGAAGAGATGTGACGTAGACGATACGGCCTTTGATGCTCCGGGCGATCATTGCGCGCCCCGCCTCACGCCCGAGTATGAATCCGGCGCGCAGATTTACCGAGAGCATGCGATCCCAGGTGTCATCGCTCACCGCGAGCGCCGTGTCGGTCTCCAATCTTCGTGGGCTCGCCGCATGCACCAGAATCGAGACCGAACCGAGGCGATCGACCGCGAGCTTGAACAGTGCAGACGGTCCGTCGCGGGTGGCGAGGTCGGCCGCAATGAACTGTGCATCGGCACCGTTGGTGCGCAGTGCAGCCGCGGCTTCTTCCCCGCGCGAACTGTCGCTGTCGCTCAAGACGACGCGCGCGCCCTCTTGCGCGATCGCTGCCGCAATGCCCCGGCCGATCCCCGACGCAGCACCGGTCACGAGCGCGGTGTCACCCGCGAGCAGTTGATTGTCCACGGCAGACCTCCTTGACCTGTTGGTTGAGCAACCGTACCACAGGCTTGGGCATGAAGGCGGCAAAGTGGCGTTTTCTTGCGGCAAGAGCAGCCGGCCGCATCGTGAGTGCTACTGCTCAAGCCGACCACTCAGCAGCATCAGCATTGTGGCCAGGAATGTTCGGGGAGAGTGAGTCATAGTGTGAGCTCCGTGTTTACGTTCGTCGCCGGTTTGGCTGCGCACGTATTGCGCTTGCGTACTTTAGGAACCCTGCTTACCATCACGTAAAACGCAGCGAGGCCCGCGGCACCTTTCTCGAATCGCATTTTCGCTGGCAGATCGGCACCTTCTGGTACGCGCTGCTCTGGGCAGTGCTTTCCATGCTGGTGTCCTTGCTGCTAACCCCGGTTTTGATCGGATTTTTCATCTGGCCGCTGCTCATGTTCGCGCTCGGCATCTGGGCGATCTATCGCGTCGCGCGTGGCTGGCTCACGCTGCGCGAAGGCAAGCCGATATCTCTCTAGCCTGTACCGAGCGGTACACTTACGTCGAGCTCGAGCTCACCGGCGTCGATCTCGCGGAGCTCACCCTGCGACTCGCAGACGAGCGGGCGGGCAAGCCCGGTCGCTCAAAACACGGCACCAAGATCTGGCGCCACTTCCCGGTCAGCGTGGAGCCTCGCAACGTCCTGCGCATCGAATGGCGCGCGCGCCCGAGCGCAACTGAGTTCGCAGAATGTCTCGCGACGCATGGAGTGAAAATCGAAAGGCAGGTGGCGACCACCGCCGACTTGCGCCAGAATCCGAGTCAAGAGCGTATTCAGGAGCTGGCGCGGCGAGGCGACGTGATCGAGCTGGTGCGTGTCCTGCGCTACAACAGCGGCATGACGCTCACGGAGGCGAGAGCTGAGGCCGAGCGCTTGATAGCGCAGAGCGGCCCGGAGCAAGACGCGGGACGCTGATCTAAGCAAACGGCTGCCCTTTATTCCCTCCCCTTAAAGGGGAGGACACGGGTGGGGATGGGGTACGCGGTGCTCAGACGAGAGCCGGATGAACTTGAACTCAGGCGAAGCTCGCCTGCTGATGACGCGCATACGCCGCACCCCAGACCTTATCCCAGTCGTTGCCGAGAAAGTCCACTTCCCGCCCCTCGGCATCGTAGAAGCGGTTGGGAATCTGGAATATGCCGATCATCAGGCCGCCTTCGGGCCCGGCCCAGGCTTCGTGCCGACTGCCGGCAGGGCGCCACACGAAATCGCCGGCGCCGCATACCCCTTCGCCACAAACCAGGCTGCCTTGCAGGACGAAGGTCTGCTCGATCAGCACATGCTCGTGGTCGGGCAGCTTGGCGCCTGGCGCCATCCGCAGCAGCATGGTGAGCACACCAGAGGTCCGGTCGACGACCAGCGTCTTGGTCTCCACCCCGGGATATGGACTTTTCTCCCAGGGCAGCGAAGCGACCTCCACGAAGCGCGATGCCAGGGGCGGAAGGGTGGCGTGATTGGGGGCTTTCGGCGTGACGGCGCTCATGTGAACTCTCCCGACGGTGGAGGACCCAGAGGGGTAATTATCCACCATGGCACTGCCGAGCGCCCGCGACTTCACATCAAGGCAGAAACTGAACCTGCCCGCTTTCTTGCAGTTCTCGTAATCGACGCTCGGATTCCGATAGCGCAGCAGGGGCCGCGACGTCGGGCACAGTCGAGAACCAGCCGAACATGGTTGCCAACAACTGTCTCATTGCAATCTCCGAATATAGGATATTCATTGCTATCGCTGACGCACCCTGCCATCAGCGCAGTGCGCGACCGCGTGACAGGCCGTCGCCGTTATCCAGTTCGCGCATGCGCGCTTCCAGATCGCAAAGGTCCGTCGCGTTCGACAAATAAGCTTCCTGGGCCCTCATCTGACGCTCCCAGGACCACTGCTCGAGTCGATCGAACAGCCCGCGCAGCCAGCCTGTGCCCGAGCGCGGCTTGGAGCTACGCTCCGCGGCAGTCGCGGTTTTGCTACTGCGTTGCACAAGGCCAGGTTCGGAGACGGTTTTTCCCAAGTGGTAGGCCAATGCACTGCCAGGGCTCGCACAGGCCATCAGCATGCCAAACCGTTCATTGAAAAGGTTTCTTGCGCTCATCATTAACTCCTTATTAATACTATGGATATTTCGAGTCTTTCGACCCAGGTGGAGAGTAACCGGTACGGTCCAACGATTCCAATCGCATCTTTGGATGGTGCCCATTGGTTGTGGTTATGATCCCTATTTCTGTCACGGTGCATCGCAGCAACTTTCGTGCTAATATGAGCACGTCGAAACCGCCTGGAGTCTTGTGGAGCTATATCAACTACGCAGTTTTGTCGCGGTTGCGGAGCTTGGGCACCTCACCCGCGCGGCCGACAAACTGCATATCAGCCAGCCCGCACTCAGTGCGCAGATCAAAGCACTGGAGGACGAGCTTGAAGTCGAGCTGTTCGAGCGCAAGCCCAGCGGGATGGTGTTGACCTCTGCGGGCAAGCAGCTCGTCACGCAAGCGCACGAGCTGCTGTCCGCAGCTCAGACGTTGCGCGACCACGCCCGCTCGTTCAAGGGCCAAGTGGCCGGCGTGGTCAGGCTCGGCACGCTTTCCGATCCGCAGTTCATTCGCGTTGGCGAACTCCTGAGCGCCGCGGTGGAGCGTTATCCGCTGATCGAGATCCAACTCCATCACGAGGTTTCCGGCGCCGCGTTCGAGAAGGTGCGTGACGGGACGCTGGACGCGAGCTTCTACTATGGAGAATTGACGCATCCCAGCGTTGCCGGCATCAAGCTGCGTGAGATCACTTATCGCATCGTCGCGCCCGCGGCGTGGCAAGCACGTGTAGACACGGCGGGCTGGAGCGAAATCGCAGGCGAACCCTGGATCATGACCCCGCCGATCAGCACGCACCATCAACTAGCGAGCACGCTGTTTCGCGAGCACGACATCGAGCCCACTAAAGTCGTGGAAGCCGATGATGAGTTCGTGGTGAGCTCGTTGGTAATG
>JBGQKF010000245.1:0-6837 GCA_041499435.1 Gammaproteobacteria bacterium | reverse complement strand
TCGCTCAAGCTGTTGCGCTGGCCGGAGGTGAGGTCCCACTGCATGCGATAGTCTTTGACGAGCCAGATCACCAGGCCCGCCGCCGCGACCAGCAGCAACGCGAAGATGCCGTTTTGCAGCGTCAGCTGCATTCGCAATCGGGTGTTGGTTTTCATGCGCGCAGCCGGTCGCCGTCCAGACGCCGGATCGACAAAAGCAGAAACAGGGCGATCACCACCAAGTAGTAGACGACGTCATTGACCGCGACGATGCCGCGTGAGAACGCCTCATAGTGTTTGATCATCGACAGAGCATGCAGCGGGCTCGCCGGGTCGGTCGCGCCGGCGTCGACCAGCCAGAGCACCAGCAGCACGGCGTAAGTCGCGACCACCGCGATGATGGGTTGCGCTGTCAGCGCCGACAAGTACAGACCGACGGCGGCGAAGCTGCCGCAAAGGAGCAGCAGGCCGAGCACATTGCCGATCAGCAGCCCGTGATCCAGTCGACCGGCGATGTACAGCGAGAGCGACATCGCCGTCAGCAGCGCTACCGCAACGCCCAGGAATGCCGTCAGCGCGAGAAACTTCCCGATCACAATCTGCGTAATCGACAACGGGGACGACATGAGGAAGGTGAGGGTCTGATTGCGCCGCTCCTCGGAGATCAGCCGCATCGACAGCAGCGGGATCACCATCAGCAGCAGAATGCGCGCAACCCCGAATGGCGGCTCCACCACGTAAGTGGTGAAGCCCGGTGTCGGTCCGCCTTGCATCATCGACATCTGCGCCTGGGTCTCGAAGAACGCCTGCAGTCCGAGCAGGAAGAAGAACGCAAACAGCACCTGCAAACAGGCGAGTATCACCCAGGCGAGCGGGGAGGCGAACAGACGGCGCAACTCCTTGCCAGCCAACACTCCGATCACGTTGCCTCCGGCTCTGCGGTGGTGATCTGCACGAACACATCCTCGAGGCTTGCGGCTTCGGGTGCCAGATAGTGCAGACCCCAGTTCCGCTCCACGGCGGTGCGCACGATGGCGTCGATCGGGTCCTGACCGTCCTGCGGCAGTACGCGCACAAACGCGTCTACACTCTGGGCGTCTGCCACCCCCGGTAAAGCCTTGATCGTTTCCATCGCCGGGGCATTACGAAATTTGAGCTGCAGCGCCTGACCTCCGCGGAAGCGGCTCAGCGCTTCGATGGTATCGCTGTAGACGATGGCCCCGCGGTGCAGGATATTGACGCGGTCGCACACCGCTTCCACCTCGGGAAGAATGTGGGTTGACAGGATCACACTATGGCGGTCGCGCAGTTCGCGGATCAGAGCGCGGATCTCGCGGATCTGAATCGGATCGAGCCCGACGGTGGGCTCGTCGAGAATGACAACATCCGGCTCGTGTACGATGGCTTGCGCAATGCCCAGCCGCTGCTGATAGCCTTTGGATAGTGCGCCGATCAGCTTGTCTCCGGCGACATCTACACCGCAGCGGCGCTTGGCGCGAGTGACCGCTTCCTTCGTCTGCTTATGCGGGACGCGATGGATGCGCGCCGCGAACTGCAGGTACTCATCGACGGTCAGTTCCTTGTACAGTGGAGGCACTTCGGGCAGGTAACCGATGCGCGCCTTGGCGGCGGCCGGGCGGTCGAGCAGATCGACGCCGCAGATGCTTACGCTGCCGGTGCTGGGGGCGAGATTGCCGGTCAGCATCTGCATGATAGTGGTCTTGCCGGCGCCATTGGGGCCCAGCAGACCGAGCACTTCGCCGCGGCGCAGGTCGATGTCGACGTCGCGCACTGCCATATTTCCGCCGAAGCTGCGGGAAAGCTCGCGCGCGGCGACGGTCAGCTCTGCGCTCGTGGTATCGGACGATGACGCCATGAATGGTTGACAGGGCAGAAAAATTGCTTTGAGAAACCGGCGCTGCTGGGGCGCCCCCGGGTGCAGTTCCCTGCTGTTGCGAAGCCTTATCGGGTCCGCAAGCCTCTAGAGCCGAGCGCCCAGCCGCAAGCTCGACTTGAGACGCGCCGCAAATATACCTAAACTGGGGCAGACAGAGAAGCCGCCGTGACGCTCAATCGCCTGCCCGGCATCCGAATGGCACGGCAGCCTTGAGGTACACGGCAACCCCAGCCCCGCCACCGCTCAACTATCGAAGCCGCGGCTTAAACCCAACTTAACGCTTGATACTTCAGGACTACACCATGTCGAAGGTTCTCTACATCCCGGTTGCGGTGGCTGTGCTGGTGTGCTCAGCCTGCGCGCAGCAACCGCGGACCAATGCGGGGCCGCCGTCGGTTAGTGGTGCGCACACCGCCTCGGCCAACTGGACCCTGCCAGGCAGCCTGGCACAAAACGACGAGCAGCAGGATGACGACGACGGCCCGAGCCTCGAGGACCGGGCGCGCGCGCTGTTCGCGGACAAGCCGCTGCGCGGGACATTGCCGGAGAACGAGCTCAATCAGGAGCTGTTGTTCAAGTTCCTGGTCTCGGAAATTGCTGGCCAGCGCGGCAACGCGCAGGTTGCCGCGCAAGGCTATCTGGAGCTCGCCAAGGCCACCCGCGATCCGCGCCTGGCCAAGCGTGCAACCGAGCTCGCCGCATTCGGGCGTCTGCAGGGTCTGGCACTGGAATCCGCCAAGCTGTGGCTGGAGCTCGACAAGAATAATACTCAGGCGCGTCAGACCGTCGCCGCGCTCCTCGTGAGTAACAACAAGCTCTCGGAGGCCAAGCCGTACCTCGAAGCTTTGATCTCCAGCGACGGCAATGTTGCCGGGGGCTTCATGCAGCTGCATTCGCTGCTCGGCAAGCACCCCGACCACAATGCGGTACTCAATGTCACCCGCGACCTTGCCAAGGGTCATGCGCAATTGCCCGAAGCGCACTTCGCCGTCGCGCAAGCGGCAATCGGTGCGGGCAACTACGATGTGGCCAGCGCCGAAATCAAGGAAGCGCTCAAGCTCAGGCCTGACTGGGAGCTCGGCGCGCTGCTCAATGCGCAGATCCTGCAGGAGAAGCAGTCCACCGCCAAAGCGACCGAATACCTGCGCGGCTTCCTCGAGACCTATCCCAAGTCGCGCGAGGTGCGAGCCAACTATGCGCGCCTGCTGATTGCCGGCAAACAGCTCAAGGAAGCGCGCGATCAGTATCAGGTGATGCTGAACGAAGCGCCGACCAATCCCGACATCGTCGTCACCATGGGCCTGCTGTCGCTGCAGATGAACGAGTTCGATCAGGCGGAGGCGTCATTCAAGCGTGCACTGGAGCTCAAGTACCGCGATGCCGATTCGCTGCACTTCTATCTGGGCCAGGTGTACGAGGAGCGCAAGCAGTACGACGACGCGATGAAGCAGTATTCTGCAGTGACCGCCGGCGAGCAGTACGTCGCAGCGCAGGCCCGGTATGCCTTCCTGCTCGGGCGGCAGAACAAAGTGGCCGAAGCGCGCGAATACCTGCAGAACGTCAAGGTCACCACCGACGAACAGAGAGCGCTGCTGATCCAGGCCGAAGCACAGTTGCTGCGTGAGGCCAAAGACTATCAAGCCTCTTTCGAGGTGTTGAACAAGGCTCTGCAGGTCCATCCCGACCAGCCCGATCTGCTATATGACTCTGCCATGGCGGCCGAAAAGCTCGACCGGATCGACGTGGTCGAGTCCAACCTGCGCAAGCTGATCGCGTTGAAGCCGGATCACGCGCAAGCCTACAACGCGCTCGGCTATACGCTTGCCGATCGGACCGATCGCTTCAAGGAGGCCAAGCAGTACATCGAGAAGGCGCTCGCGTTGTCGCCCGACGACCCCTTCATCCTGGACAGCATGGGCTGGGTGCTCTATCGCATGGGCGACGCCAAGGGAGGGCTCGAATACCTGCAGCGCGCCTACACCAAGCGCCCCGATCCGGAGATTGCGGCGCATATCGGCGAAGTGCTGTGGGCACGCGGGCAGAAACAGGATGCCGAAAAAGTCTGGCGCGACGCCTCCAAGGACAGCCCGGATAACGAGCTGCTGCAGTCGACCATGAAGCGCTTCATGCGTTGAGCCGGGCGTTTTCGATCATGTGCGGATCGATGGTGGTGATCGTCAGAGCCAGCTCGACAGGTCCTTTGGCGTGAGCGTTTTGCCGGGAGTGCGCACAGTGGTCGCACTGTGCGCACTTTTCATTTCCGCGTGTGCCACCGCGCCGCGCGCGCCGGTCACCGTGCAGCCGGGGGAGGTCAAGGCATTCGAGCTCAATGGCCGCGTGAGCGTGCGAGCCGAAAAATCCGCGTATCCCGGGCGCATCCGGTGGCAACATGAGCCCGAGCGCGACGAGGTGTGGCTTTACTCACCGCTCGGGTCTGCGGTCGCCCATATGCGGCAGGACGCAGACGGAGCTTCGCTCACCGCTTCGGATGGCAAGCAATACCACGCCGCTCGCGTCACCGAGCTCGCGCGTACGGTCCTGGGCTACGAGCTGCCGCTGGACGCGTTGCAGTATTGGGTGCGCGGTCTGCCATCGCCAGCGCTCGATGGCATTGAGCGTAAAGACGACGCCGATGGGCGCCCGAAACAGATTACCCAGGGCGGGTGGAAAGTGACTTACCTGGACTGGGAACCAGCCGGTGCGAGCGGTTTGCCTTCCAAGCTGGACGTGGCCGGCGAAGGCCTGCGCATGCGTCTGGTGGTCGAAGAATGGAAGGTGCATGACATCGGACGTTGAGCCGCCGCTTGCGCGCGACGATACGCTGACCCTGACTTGCGCCGCGCCGGCCAAGCTCAATTTGTTTTTGCTGATCACCGGGCGCAGAGCGGACGGCTACCACACGCTGCAGACGCTGTTCCGCTTCATCGACTTTGGGGACACGCTTACCTTTCGGCTGCGCGAGGACGGCGCGATTGTGCGCAGCCAGCCGCTCGCTGACGTGCCCGAAGACCTCGACCTCACCGTGCGCGCCGCCCGTTTGCTGCAGCAGGAAACGGCAGGCAAGCGGGGTGTGGAGATCGCGATCACCAAGCGCCTGCCGATGGGAGGCGGCTTGGGCGGGGGCAGCTCCGATGCGGCGACGACGCTGCTTGCGCTCAATCGCCTCTGGGGCCTTGAGCTTCCGCGGGCGCATTTGCAGGCGCTCGGGCTACGGCTGGGCGCCGATGTACCGATCTTCGTCTTCGGGCGCAATGCACTGGCCGAAGGCATTGGCCAGGCGCTTTATGCCGTGGATGTGCCCCCCGCCTGGTATGTCGTTCTGGTGCCGCCGGTGCACATTTCCACCGCCGCGGTATTCGCCGAGTGCGAATTGACACCTACCCCGTCTCCGGTCACAATACGCGCCTTTTCAGAGAGATGCGCTGCAGATTGGGCCGCATTCGAAAGCCTGCTCGGCCGCAACGATCTGGAGCGGGTGGTGTGCCGGCGGTCCGATGAGGTCGCGCGCCATCTCAATTGGTTACGGCGCTTCGGGCCGGCAGCGATGACGGGTTCCGGCGCTTGTGTTTTTTGTCCGTTCGAGTCCGAGGCCAGCGCGCAGGCGGTCCTGCAGGAGGTGCCCGAATCAATGCGTGGCTTCGTGGCCGCCGGCCTGTCACGGCATCCGCTCTACGATTGGGCGGAGTGAGGGCGCTTGACCTGCCAGGTTCAGCGATGGAACAGTCCGGAAGATCTCTGGGGAGTCGCCAAGTGGTAAGGCACCGGATTTTGATTCCGGCATTCGTAGGTTCGATCCCTACCTCCCCAGCCATGTATTGCGGCATATCGAGGAGCGACGCGGGGACTGACCGCTTGCGGTGATTCTCGGCGTGAACGGAACAAGCCATGAACTTCCTGCACACGAAACCTGCGCGCGAGCCTCAGTTTCATATGGCCTACGATAATTTGATGGTGTTCACCGGCAGCGCGAACCCCAAGCTCGCGGAGGAGGTCGTGCGCCATCTGAACATCCATCTGGGCCGCGCCACCGTCGGGCGCTTCAGCGATGGCGAAGTGATGGTCGACTTGCTGGAGAACGTCCGCGGCAAGGACGTGTTCGTGTTGCAGTCGACGTGCATGCCCACCAATGACAATCTCATGGAGATCATGTTCATGGTGGATGCGCTCAAGCGCTCTTCGGCCCAGCGCATCACCGCTGCCATGCCGTACTTCGGTTATGCGCGGCAGGATCGCCGGCCGCGCTCGGCGCGCGTGCCAATCAGCGCGAAAGTCGTGGCCAACATGCTCGTCGCGGTGGGTGTCGATCGGTTGCTCACCATGGATCTGCACTCCGATCAGATCCAGGGCTTTTTCGACATCCCGGTCGACAACATCTATGCGGCGCCGATTTTGCTGGGCGACGTGTGGAAGCACGGTTATCAGGATCTGGTGGTGGTTTCCCCCGACGTGGGCGGTGTGGTGCGCGCGCGGGCGCTCGCGAAGCGGCTGGACTCAGAGCTCGCTATCATCGACAAGCGCCGTCCGCGCCCCAATGTCGCGACGGTGATGAACATCATCGGCGAGGTGAAGGGCCGCACCTGCGTCATCATGGACGACATGGTCGACACGGCGAACACGCTGTGCGAGGCCGCCGTGGCACTGAAGGAAAAGGGCGCCGAGAAAGTGCTCGCGTACTGTACCCATCCGGTGCTGTCGGGCCGCGCGGTGCAGCGCCTTGAAGCCTCGGTGATCGACGAGCTGGTGGTGACCGATACCATCTCGTTGCGCGAAGACGCGCGTGCGTCGAACAAGATACGCCAGCTGTCCGTGGCGGAGCTGCTCGGCGAAACCATGCTGAGGATCAGCAACGAGGAGTCGGTGAGCAGTTTGTTTATGGAATAACAGTGAAGGAGTGAATGCGTGAATGCGTGAATGCGTGAATGCGTGAATGAGTAACGTCTTTAGAGCTCTTACACATTCACG
>JBGQKF010000244.1:0-6871 GCA_041499435.1 Gammaproteobacteria bacterium | reverse complement strand
GACCGCCTCCATCATGCGTTCCAGCACCGGGTCGAGCAGCTTCCGAGCTTCCTCGGGATCGCGATCTGCCAGCAGTTCCATCGAACCCTTGAGATCGGCGAACAGAACCGTGACCTGCTTGCGCTCGCCTTCGAGCGCTGCTTTGGAAAGCAGGATACGTTCGGCAAGATGTTTGGGTGTATAGGCTCGCGCTAACGCGAGATGCGCGTGTTGCCCTTGCGGTCGAACGGCAGCTTGAGTGTGCCGAAGCGCGTGTCGGTTTCGATCACGCCGTTGACCGAGTAGCCGCTCTCGCTTCCGCGCAGCAGATTGAACAGGCCGATCCCGAATTCCTTCGGCGAGAATGAAAGCGGCACCGCGACGGTGCTCTCCTGACCCGGTGCCAGCTTGCCGGCGTTGGTCACGCTGGTGCCGCCTACCTGATGTCCGCCCAGCGCAAGGTCCAATCCCAGCTTCGAGATGTCGAGGTCGAACTGATTGGTGTTCTTGATGCGCATCTTGGCGGTGGCTTGCACTTTGTCCAGGCTGAGCGCGCTCACATCGAACGAGGTCATGCTCACGTCGGGGACAGCCGGCACAGGCACTTCGCCTCGATGCGAGAGCGGCAGCGTGAGAGCACCGACGACGGGTGCGTCGACGCCGAGCTTGAAGTCGGCGGTGTATGGCACCACCGAGCCCGGCCGCACGCCTTTCAGTGTGGTGAGCGATGCAAAGCGAATGCCGGCCGGAATTTGCAGCACCTTGGATCCGTGTGCGGGAATCGAGCCGGACGGTTTGACGGCGCCTTCGGCGATGGTCTGCCCGCTGGTGGCGACGGTGTAGGCGAGATCGACCAGCGGCAGATTGGCGGGATAGGGGTTCGTCACTTCGACGTCGAAGACGAGGTCGACGCGCTCGAGCGTAAGACCATGCAGGCTTGCGCCGACCACCCGGGCACTGGGCAGCGGCGCATTCTTCATGGCATCGTTCAGCGACTGGCAGCCGGCGAGGCAGGCGCCAAGCGCAAGGAGTACGGTAATTGGTGATGTACGCATGATCTGCTCGTGATAAATGGGTGGCATCGTAGCAGTGTGAATGAGGGAATGAGTGAATTAGTGAAGAGTGAAGGGTGATCCCCCGGTGACGGGGGAGAGGGGGATTTAGACGGCGCGGGCGCGCCTGCTCTTCACCCTTCACCCTTCACCCTTCACCCTTCACTCTTCACTCTTCACGCCTTCACGCTCCATCACCGTGAATATTCACATCCATCGCCGGTAATTGACACGTGCGATGGGCCAGGGGCGGCAGATATTGTGTAAGCCATGGAAGGTCACAACGACCAACCCGCGAACAATGAACGATTAAGGAAAGTCATCATGAGCACCCGGCGCCTGCATATCGCGTTACCCGGCCTACCCAAAGTCGGGCTCTACGTCTCCTTGTTGCTGTTGCCGGGCGGGTTCATCGGGCTGCTGCTGGTGTGCTGGATGGAACATCGCAAAGCGCAAGGCAAAGCGCGCATGTGGTATTCGCAAATGCGCGGCTGGCGCGATCTGGTGCCGGGTATCTGGAGTTTGATAAGCGCTCGTCCGCGGCTCGACCCCGAGCCGGTGCGCTCGCCCGCCAGCCGGTCGACCACGCGGTGCACTACCAGCCGGCTTGACCGCTGCGCGACATGCGGTGAAACGGCTACCAGTTGCGCGGCGGCTTCTTGACGATCACCATGCGCGCGCCGTCCATCTTGACGTAGCCCCCGGCGCGTAGGTCTTTCAGGATACGGCTGATCATTTCGCGCGAGCAACCCACCCGGCTCGCCATGTCCTGCTGGGTGAGCGGCTGGTTGATGATGAGTCTGCCGTCCTGCTCGGTCGCGAGTTCCAGCAGCATGCGGGCGACGCGCCCATAAACATCGAGCAGCGCGAGATTGCCAACCGACTTGGTGAGCATGCGCACCCGGTGGATCAGGCTGCGAATGAGCTCCAGCGCTGCATCCGGATGCGTGACGAGAAATTCCTGAGCCTGCGCCTTGGACACGATCGAAAACTTGCTCGGCTCCAACGTCATGACCGAGGCCGAGCGGGGCCCTTCGTCGAGAATGAGCTCGCCGAAGTATTCGCCCGGTCCCTGCGTATTGAGCAGGACCTCTTTGCCTTCATCGTCAGCGAGATAGATCTTGACCTTGCCCGAGAGGATCACGTACAGCGAGTCGCTGCGATCGCCCTCGTTCACGATCACGGCATTCTTAGGATAGGCCTTGACGCTGCCGTGCTCGGCGAGCGCCTTGAGGTACACCTCGGGCAAAGTCCATACCGGCCCATCGCCCGAACTCCCCGTCGTCATAGCATCTCCTGTCTGACCTCACTCCACCGCAGTGTGCCGCGCTGTGCGTCGCCCTGCAAGCCGCCCTGCCGAACGCAGTGCAAAAGTCACATTCGAGACGGCAACTGTCACGTGATCTCGGCGCGCGATGGCGGCATGGTGAGCGTGCTGTTCCGCTTCTTATACTGCATTGCAGGAGGTCGATATGAAGCACATGTTCGCCACCGTTTCCGTTGTGCTGATTGTGATCGGCGGGCTGGCGTTGCCTATAAGCGACACCATCCGTGCATCAAGTCCGGTTTTGCACCGTCCTCTCGAGCCAGGCCATGGCGATTATCCCGTGCCACGCCTTGGCGAGCGGCTCGCTGCTAACGCGGAGGAGTTCCCTCGTACGCCTTACGCTTGACATTCGCAGGTCGCGTAATCGCTTTTGACCGGCTTAAGCGGCCGCCAGCGCGAAGTCCAGCCCGGGAAGGGCCGATAGCATGCCGACGCGGGCTATCTCGTCACGGACGCGCCGCAGGTCGCCGAGCACAGCGTCGCCGTGTTTGCCCGAGCCGAGCGCCGCGAGAGCGCGCGCCCGTTCGATCACGAGAGTTGCCCATGGCAAGGGCTCAGCGCTTACATAACTCTCCAGGGCTGCGGCGTAGCGGAGCGCTTCGTCCCAGTCGCGCCAGTGGAGGCTGACATCGATCGCGTTGCGATAAAAATGCAGATGACAATGCGAGATGCACGGCTCCCGCAGGACAGCTTCACCTTGTCCCAAGGCACGCTTGGCGTCGGCATGACTCTGCTCAACGCAGGCGATCCCGGACAGTATCAGCGGCCCCGCGAAAGCCGGACCTGTCTGCCGCGCCAGCGCCAGCGCCTCGTCCAGAAGCGTTCTCGCCTCCAGGTGGGCTCCGGCCGCGAGTCTCACCAGCGCGAGCGAATACAGCATCGCTGACAGATATCGGCGTGATTGCGCTCTGCGAGCCAGTGGTATGCCGCTCAGGAGCGCGAGCTCAGCCGACCTGAAATCGCCCTTGGCACCCAGCAGCAGACCGAGCGATTCTTGAGCGAAAATCTCACTCTGCACCTGCCCGAAGCGCTGCGCTTCTTCGAGCGCCAGATGGATCTGTTGGAATGAGTGGTCCATCCGATTGGCGTAATACAGGCAATGCCCCACCATGACTCGATTCGGGATCTGCACCTTGGCGAAGCCGGCGCGCTCGCACAAGCCGACACAGCGGCGGAAATACTCTAATCCGGTGAGCAGGCGGCCTTGCAGGTATTGTGCATCGCCCAGCCCGCTCAAAGCCTGCGCTTCACATTCGATCTCGCCTGCCTGCTGCGCGTAGTCGAGCGCGCGCTCGTGCTCGCTGCGGCATTCATCCGACTTGCCGAGCGCAAAGAACAGATTGCCGCGCACGTGGTGAATGCGCGAGCGCTGCGCAGCGGAGCCCTGCCCTTGCGCGATGGCCTGTGCCTGGTCCAGCGCCGCCATCGCCGCCGGAATATCCGCGGTGACGCGATGTGCCGCGACAATGCCCATCCAGGCGTGGCAGCGCTGCTCGTCGTCGGTTGCGCAGGAACGGGCGCTCTCAAACGCCGCCAGCGAATCACCGGAGCGGCCCGCCTCGCGTAGCAGGTCACCGCGGATCAGCCACAGCTTGCAACGGACCGTATCCTCGCCCGCCAGCTCTGTGCCCCGCTCGGCCAGGCGCAGCGCGAACTCGTGCCTGAACTTCCCCATCCGATCTTTGGCCGCCGCCAGGTACGCCTGTGCCGCCTCGGGATCCGAGGCGCGATCCAGGTGCTCGGCGCGCAGGATCGGCTCCTGCTCGCCGAACCACTGCGCTGCGCGCCGATGCAGCTCGCGCTTCTTCGTGTTCAGCAAAGAGGAGTAGACGCCTTCCTGGATCAGCGCGTGCGCGAACACGTAGTCGACGCCCTCCGGTCGCACCAGATCGCCGGCGACCAGCGCATCGCAGTGATAGTCCGCGTCGTCGCTCAGTGCGCACACGGCGCCGAGTGTAAAGCGCTTGCCGAGGACGGAAGCCGCCTGCAGCGCGGCCTTGTCGCGCGGGCCGAGCCGGTCCATGCGCGCGAGCACCAGGCTTTGGATGCTCGCCGGCAGACTGGCGGCTTCGCTCTCGGCGGCGCTGCGCAGCAGCTGCTCCAGAAACAGCGGGTTGCCCTCCGCACGCTCGATGCATTCGAGCGCAACGCGATTGGACGTTTCCATCAACCCAGCAACCAGCAGCTTCGCTTCTTCGGCACGCAGCGGGCCGAGATCGATGGTCATGAGCGGGCTGCCATGTGTGGAGGCGCGCCAGGTGCTGTCCAGCGGATCGCCTTCGAAGCGCGTAGTCATGATCAGGATCATGCGCGAATCGACTACGGCTCGAGTGAGCAGGGCGAGATAACGCAGCAGAGACGGCGCGGCCCAGTGGATATCCTCCACGATAATCACGCGCGGACGCGTCAGTGTGCAGCGCTGCGCGAATCCGACGATCATCTCGCCCATGCGCTGCGCGCGCGTGGCGTTATCCATCGCGTCGAACGCGCCCCGCAGCTCGGCGGGCTGGGGCAGCTCGAGCAGATCCGTGATCAACATCTGCTGCTCGGGCGGAATGAGGTCGCTCGCAACCGCACCCTGAACCGCGGCGCGCAGGGCGGCTTCATCAGCCTGGATGCCGACCTCGAGCATGTCCTTGACGATAGCGGGGATTGCGTCCTGTCCTTTGCCGACGCCGAAGTCGAGCACCCAGCCGGTATGACAGGCGAATCCACGGGCCTGCGCGTGCTGGCGTAGCTCGTCAATCAGGCGCGACTTGCCGATGCCGGCCTCTCCACGCACGCACACCGCAAGACCGCTGCGTGCTTCCTCCACCGCATCGAGCACGCCGAGCAGTTGCCGCAGCTCGGTTTGCCGGCCGATGAACGAACGGCGCTCCGCACCGGCACGTCGGGGGCCGACGACTTTCCACACGGCGACCGGTTTGACGAAGCCTTTCACCGACACCTCTCCGAGCGGCTGTGCCTCGAATACACGTGCGACGGATCGCCACACCGGTTCCGAGATGATGGTCTGGCCCGCCTGCGCCAGCGCGTTGAGCCGGGCCGCGAGATTGACGGCCTCTCCGGTCACCGCGTACCTCGGCTGAGCGCCGCCGGCAATAGTTGCGGCCACCACCTCGCCGCTGGCAATGCCGATATGCAGACTCAAGGTCCGGCCGGTGGGGTCGGCGATGGCGGCCGCCTGCGCGTGTATATCTATTGCCGCCCGTGCCGCACGCTCGCCGTCGTTGTCGTGTGCCACCGGAGCACCGAACACCGCGAGCGTGGCATCGCCGGCGTGGTCGATCACATGGCCGCCATAGTTGGCGATGATGCGGTCGGTGAGGTCATAGAAGCGACCGAGCAAGGCCTGCACCTGCTCAGCGTCCAGACGCGCGCACAGCGCCGTATATCCGGAGATATCCGCCACCAGTACGGTGGCCTGACGTCGGTCACCTTCGCCCACCGGCGCAGAGCTGGCGGCCGCGACGGGACGCTCGGCGTGCTCCGGCGCGACGCTTGGCGCCGCCACCGGGTGCGCGCACTCGGAACAGAACTTCGCCGACTCGGGGAGCGTGCTGCCGCAGTTGGAGCAATGGCGCTGCAGCGGTGCGGCGCACTGTTCGCAGAATTTAGCTTGCGCCCGGTTATCGTGCTGACAACGCGGACACTTCATAGCGGTGGATCGTGGGAGAGGCGATGGTCAGAGCCTAACGGCGGTGCCGCCTGCGGTCAAGGCGGCCGGCTGTGGTTGTGATCGCGCTGGCTCTAGCCCGCATTTCCCAAACTAGCGCGTGGTTCTGGCCGGGCGAGACCGGCCAGAACCACGCGCAGGCCGACCTACAAACCGCGTACCGCTCACCTTGAGCGCAAGCCTTGGCATGGGCGCCATGCGGCTTGTTCGGGGGCGGCGTTTGAGAAATCCGGGCTAAACCCGACCGGGTCTGTAGGACACGTCGCCGATGTGAGGCTGATGCCGCAAGAACGCGGGGGTGCCGGCATAGGTCGGTTCGCTCCCGGATCTGAGAAACGAGCCTGGTGCGCTTAGCGGGCTCACCTCCATGGTGCCGGCCATGCGTTCGTGGTAGAGGCGCTCGACGGCATAACCCGCAGGAGTGGCGATCAGCGCGACGCAAATTGCGGCGACGGATGTGCTGTTCATGGCGTACTCCTCTTGATCTGACTGGCCTGGTCCTCAGGCCCACGATCCAGAGAATAGACTTCAGGGGGGGCAATGGCGCGTAACAATTGCCGGGTGCGAAGCGTGAAAAATCACACAGGAGGGCGGAGGCGTGAGGAGGGAATGAGGGAAGGAGGGAAGGCGGGAAAGAAGAGGGCAAAGGCGTGAAGGCGGTGAAGGAAGTGAAGGAGATGATCCCCCTCACCCCGGCCCTCTCCCCCGGTGACAGGGGAGATTTCGACGGCGCGAGCGCGCCTGCGCTTCACCCTTCACGCATTCACCTCCTTCACTTCCTTCACTTCCTTCACTTCCTTCACTTCCTTCACTTCCTTCACTTCCTTCACTTCCTTC
>JBGQKF010000243.1:0-6911 GCA_041499435.1 Gammaproteobacteria bacterium | reverse complement strand
TCCCCACGAAAGCCCTCTACTAAAGCAACACCTTCGTGCGCATGTGTCGCGCACAGTGTTTCCGGGGCGTTAAAGATCGGCCCGGGCGGGAGCTCTTGCAAAATTTGATCTATCAGCAAGAGGCTCTGCTCGATCTCGCGGATGCGGATATAAATTCTGGCATCGACACCGCCGTCTTCAAGTACGGGTATATCGAATCGCAAGGCATCATACGGTGGGTATCCGGGCGTGCGTCTTGCGTCGAAACTTCGGCCCGAGGCGCGGCCGATGTAGCCCCCGCAGCCGAACTGGCGCGCGAGCGCGGGCGACAAAACTCCAGTACCCACTGTACGGTCTTGTAGTGATGCGGTATTGTCATAGAGTTCCACGAGCTCCGGAAAGCGCCTCCCGATCTCGCTCAGCAGCGCACGAATGAGCTCTTTCCCTGTGTTGTGCAGATCCGATCGCGTCCCGCCAGGTACCACTCGATCCATCATCAGTCGATGACCGAAGCATTGGTCCGCGACGCGCAACACCTGCTCGCGTAGGTACCCACACTGCGCATGCATCATGGCGAATGCGGCATCGTTGCAGATTGCACCGATGTCGCCGAAGTGGTTGGCGAGTCGTTCGAGCTCGCTCATGAGCGCGCGCAACCACACCGCCCGCAGCGGCACTTCGATGCCATGTGCTGCCTCGATGGCTCTGGAGAAAGCCAAGGCGTAGGCAACGGTGCTGTCACCCGAGACTCGCCCCGCGAGTACTGCGGCACGATCAATCGAGCCGCCAGCCATAAGCCATTCGATCCCCTTGTGCACGTAGCCGAGCCGCTCCTCGAGCCGCACCACGACCTCACCATTCGCCGTGAACCGGAAGTGACCGGGTTCGATGATGCCCGCATGCACGGGTCCTACCGGGATTTGATGCATGCTTTCCCCTTCCGCGGGCAGGAACGCGTAGGGTGCGGGGGACCGCAATGCACCGGCCGCGGCCCGAGAAGGATGCGGAGGGTTCCACTTCCCGTGATCGAGCCATGCGCGCGAGTCGGCAAGCCCCTCGGGTTCCAGCCCCCAGAGGTCGCGGATGGCCCGTTCCAAACGAATCGCGGCTGGATGCAAAGTTCCCACCGACGGGAAGCGGTTGTCTTCGCATGCGACGCTGAGCACAGCGAAGTCGTTTTCGCCTTCATCCATCAGTGCCATGTGTACGTGCGTCCTCTCGCCCCACAGCCCGAGCAGAGTCAATTCGCCGCTAGACAACAGACCCGCGGCTCGGCGCCAGCTATCACGGCTCACGAGGGCGCGCGGCCACGGATGGTGCTCTCCTGCGACTTTCCCGTCGCGGATGATGTCGCGAAGCTTCATCCCGGTTTGTACGAATTCGCTCATCTAGCGCAACAAGCCCGCGACATGTTGGAACCAGGAAACGAGTGTGGATGGAAGATAGATTCCGGCGGCAAGCACGAGTCCCAGATGCGTGAACATCGGCACAAACGACGCCTGGGTGGGAGCATCACTCCCGTAGGCATCGCCGAATGCTAGACCGTTCAAGCGCAGCAGCAGTGCACCCAAAGCTATCAGCAGCCCGGCTCCTAACGCTATAGCAAGTAGTGGCTGGCGCGCAAAGGTGGAGGTCAGAATCAAAAATTCGCTCATGAAGAGTCCCATCGGCGGCAGCCCAACTATCGCGATCACACCGAGAACCAGACCCCATCCCAGGACTGGGTGTGAAACCGTGAGACCCCGGATGTCGACCATCTTCTGCGTACCCTTTACTTGAGCAATATGGCCGACGGAGAAGAAAATTGCCGATTTGGTCAAACTATGGAAGATCATGTGGAGCAAACCCGCGAAGTTCGCGAGCGCACCGCCCATCCCAAATGCGAAGGTGATGATGCCCATGTGCTCGATGGAGGAGTAGGCGAACATCCGCTTGATGTCATGGCGCCGATACAACATGAACGATGCGAATATGACGGAGGCCAGCCCCAGGGTGACCATCAGAGGTCCAGGCGCCAGCGCGCCGTCATTGGCTGCCATCACCATTTTGAAACGCAGGACCGCGAACAATGCGACATTGAGGAGCAATCCCGAAAGTACTGCGGAAATGGGGGTCGGCCCCTCAGCGTGTGCGTCAGGCAGCCACGCATGCAACGGCGCGAGACCCACCTTCGTGCCATAACCCAATAACAGGAACACGAACGCCAAGTTGAGCAACGCCGGATCGAACGCCGAGGCCTTTTGCACCAAGACGCTCCATGCCATCGCATTCAGACCCTCGCCAAGGACTGAACTTGCAGCGAGATAGACGAGAATGGTCCCAAACAGCGCCAGCGCGATGCCGACACTGCCCAGAATGAAATACTTCCAGGCCGCCTCGAGCGCTTCATGGGTCCGATAGATGCCCACCATCAAGACAGTAGTGAGCGTCGCCAATTCGACGGCGACCCACATCAGACCCACATTGTTCGCGAGCAATGCGAGGTTCATTGCGAACATGAGCATCTGATACATGGCGTGGTAGAAGCGCAGGTAAACCGGCGTCAGCCGGCCGATCTCGAGCTCGTGTGCAATGTAGCTTCCACTGAACACGCTGGTGGTGAAGCCGACGAACGTATTCAATACAATGAACACCACGTTCACGTCGTCCACGATCAGGAACAGGCCGGGCTCGGGTCGCACGAAGAAAAGCCCGATCGCGCAAAGCAGAGTCAGCAGGGTGCCCAGGACGTTGAGCCGTGCCGTCGTTCGATCATCCGGCAATAGCGCCAGCAGCGCCGCGCTCACCGCCGGTATGATCAGGATCGCTTTAATCACGTAGGACCCAGGATCGCTCACGGCTGCTCCCCGCGGAATCGATCGAGTGCATGAATGTCCACAGAATCGAAGCGCTCGCGAATGCGGAACAAGAAAATTCCGATCACGATCAGGGCGACGAGAATCGAAAAGGCGACGCTGATCTCGACCACGAGCGGCATGCCTTTCGCCCCAGTGGCGGCGAGGATGAGACCGTTCTCGATCGACATGAAGCCGATCACCTGGCTCACCGCATTGCGCCGCGACACCATCATGAGCAGGCCGAGGAGAATGACCGACAAAGCAAAGGCGAGGTCCTCGCGCACAAGGGTTCCCGCCGCGGAGGTGATCGGGTGCATGACCAGGATCGAGAGTGCCACCAGGCCAATGCCGCCCAACATGGTCTGTCCGATGCTGACCACCGTATCAATGTCGCGATGGATGCCCAGTTGCACGATGATGCGGTGGAGCACCACTGGGATGACGATCGCCTTGACGATAAGGGCGATCGCAGCCGTAATGTACAGATGCGGGGCGCTTTGAATGTGTGCCTGCCATGCGACCGATAGCGATACTACCAAAGCATGCAGGGCGAAGATGTTCAGCAGGCTGAACATACGGTCCTGATAGAGCAGCATGAAGCTCACCAGCACCAGCCCGCCGGCGAATAGATGAGCGACATCCAATGCAAAGCGGTCCATCAGACGCTGCGCGAAACGAAGAGTAGCAGTGCAGCCAATAGCCCGAGCATCAGAGCCGCACCGAGAAAATCGGAGACGCGGAAGACCCGCATCTTGGCAGTGGCCGTCTCAAATACAGCCAACAGAAACCCTCCGACCGCCAGCTTGAACCCATAGACCACGACACTGCCTGCGTAGGCCGTGAGCTCCTGGCCGGCGACCGCGACGCCCCAAGGCACGAACACGCAACCGATAAGGGACATGTAGAGCAGTAGTTTCAGAGACGCGGCCAGTTCGATTACAGCAAGATGGCGCCCAGAGTATTCCAAAATCATGGCTTCGTGGACCATGGTGAGCTCGAGGTGGGTCGCGGGATTGTCCACGGGAATGCGCGCGTTTTCCGCGATAGCCACCATGATCAATCCCACGAGCGCCATGGCCAACGACACTCGCAGGCCTACGTCGGGCTTTTGCATGAATGTCGCCACGGAAGAAAGCTGCGTCGAACCGGCGAGAAGCGATACCGTGAATGCAATCATCAGCATTGCCGGCTCAGCCAGAGTGGCGATCATCATTTCCCGGCTCGAACCGATGCCCCCGAAGCTCGTGCCGACATCGAGCCCCGCCAACGCGAGCATGAAACGCGCGCTGCCCAAAAGCGCGACGATCGCAATCAAGTCAGCGGCTGGACTCAACATGAGGCCGGTTGCGAACGTCGGCACCAGCGCCGCTGCCACCCACGTGGCGGCAAAGATCACATAGGGTGCCACGCGAAAGACCCAGGAGGCGTTGTCCGCCAGTACGACTTCCTTGCGAATCAGTTTGAGCAGATCGCGATAAGGCTGGATGAGAGGAGGACCTTGGCGGCGCAGCAAGCGAGCCTTGATCTTACGCACATATCCCGTAAGAAGCGGGGCAAGCAACAGCACGAGCAACAACTGGCCGAGCTGAACGAGCACATCGAGGATCACTGCCATACGGCCAGCACCACCAAGAGGACCACGAGCGCTCCGGAGACCAACGTCAGGTAGCCGCGGATGCTCAGGAACTGGACCCTGTTGAACCCGTCGGCGGTGACGCCGACGACTTTGGCGATGGGCTCATACAAGGCGTCCCACACGCGGTCTTGAAGATACACATGCAGTGTAGCCGGGCGCGGATCGCCAGGCGGCGGCATATCCACCTCCTCGCGAGCATGAAATACAACGGTCCCAAACACCCGTCGGATCGGTTGCGCAAAGCTACCTGCCGTGTACTGTGCAGCAGGATTTGCATCGGGAAATCCGCAATCCCAGGGAGCAGATCGGCGAATAGCATGAGACGCCCAGCGGTGAATTACATAAGCTGCAAGGCAAGCGGCGAACGTGATGAGAATGAACAGCACGAGTCCATTGTAAGAACTACGGCTTTCAACGACGGGCACGATGGTGAACCACTCGAGCGCTGTTTGCTGCGGCATTTGCGCACTGACCAGCATTTGCACAACGGGAGACAGCGCATTGATGAAATACCCCGGCAGAATTCCAGCGACGAGGCATAGGAAGACAAACCCGAACATCGCACTCAGTGAACAGATATCGGTTTCCTTCGCCTTCTCAGCGACGCTCGTCCTGGCTCGCCCGAGA
Organism: Gammaproteobacteria bacterium; assembly: GCA_041499435.1. GTDB lineage: Bacteria > Pseudomonadota > Gammaproteobacteria > Burkholderiales > SHXO01 > SHXO01. The sequence goes on along the minus strand of JBGQKF010000243.1, from coordinate 1,832 downwards.
AAGGTTATCCCGAACGCTTTTACGAAGCAGGCGGCAGCCAGCGCAGCGGAGAGTGCAAGTAGGCCGCCGACGGCGGGTACGAGAAACTTTAGCCCCCACTGTGGCAGTTGAGGACTTAGCAAAATCGCCTGGAATGTGAGCCATTCCGATACGAACCCGTTGAATGGAGGGAGCGCGGAGATTGCCGCCGAGCCTATTAGAAAGGCAAAGGCGGTGTACGGCATGCGATGGATCAGGCCGCCCAAGCGTTCCATATCGCGTTCGCCCGTGGCAGTGAGAACCGCACCGGAGCCGAAGAATAGAAGACTCTTGAAGACAGAATGATTGAATACGTGGAATAGCGCCGCAGTCATGGCCAACGCTGCTGGCCCTCGCATATCACTGGCGCGGAAAGACAGTGCAAGTCCCAGCCCGATGAAGATAATCCCAATGTTCTCGACGGTGTGATAGGCGAGTAAGCGTTTGAGGTCGTGTTCCATCAGCGCGTGGAGCACGCCGAGGACGGCAGTGATCCCCCCGAAGATGAGCACCACAGCCCCCCACCACCAGATCGGCGGGCCGAGGAGATCGAAGACAATTCGTACGAAGCCGTACACGGCAACCTTGGTCATCACGCCGCTCATGAGGGCGGAGACATGGCTTGGAGCAGCCGGATGAGCAAGCGGCAACCACACATGCAGAGGCACGAGCCCGGCTTTTGATCCGGCCCCAAGCAGGGCCAGAGCGAGAACAGCCGCAGCGAGGTTGGGGGAGAGCGGAGAGCTGCGGATCGCATCGAATGCGTAACCGCCGTCGGTCCCCGCGAGGAGACCAAAGCTGAGCAGCAGTGACAACGTACCCAGGCCTGCCATCAATAAGTAGATATACCCCGCCCTTGCGTTACCCTCTTGCCGGTGGTGAGCCATGACCAGCGCCCAAGAGGCGAGCGACATAAGTTCCCAGGTAAACAAGAAGGTGAACGCATCGTCGGCAAGTACCACGAGAGTCATGCCGGCAAGGAACGCTGGGTAGAATGGCAGTACACGGCCCGGCGCATGTTCGTGCCTTCCATAGCCTAGACCATACAGGCTTGCTGCCGCTCCACCCAAATTGACTACAGTGAGAAACGCCGCCGCTAGTGGATCCAGTCGAAAATGCGCGCCGAGCCAAGGCAATCCGATGGGCAAGCGCAACTGCTGCGCCACGGCAGCATCCGCCACAAGAATCCAGCAGGCCGTTGCCAATGCGATGGTTGAGACAATGAGCGTGATCACATACACGATAATCGTCGTCACCGGCCTTCGCGCAAACACGACTGCCATTGCACCGGTTGCCACGAGGGCAACGATGCACCACAACAACACTTCTATAGCCAACGTGTCCATGTATGAGATGCAACTGCCCGGGGTCGCCGCACAGGGGCCAGCAGTTCCTCTAGAACTTCGGCTACATCGGCGTCAAGGGTCAAGAGATAGACGGGCGCCGACTCTGGACCAACGACAAGTGATGGAGCCTTGTCTCAGGGACGCGGCGAGCACACGCGGCTTTACCCATTCCTTGAAACTGCGGCCCTTTGGTCGTTCTCGTTTTTTTTGCCCTGGGCCGTGAGCCATTCGGGGAGCGGCCGGCCGCCCGCGTGCTCAATGACGTACTGCCGAATGAGTTTTCGGACCACCTGAGAGGGCGTCAAATCCTGCGCGGAGCAAATCTCCTCAAAGATCTTCTTCTTTCGAGGATCGATCAGGATCGTCAGCCTCGCTGTCCTGCTTTCGGTTGTCGGGTTGGAACGCGGCATGTTAATCCAATTGTAATTGCAAACAAAGTTGAGAACAATATAATTTAAACTTATGTAG
>JBGQKF010000242.1:0-6913 GCA_041499435.1 Gammaproteobacteria bacterium | reverse complement strand
ACTGGTTGAACGAGCGGCTGGCCGACTTCGGTCTGCTCAAGCGTCCGCTGCCGCAGCAGTACGAGTTCGCGCGGCTCAATCTCACTTACGTCGTGCTCTCCAAGCGCAAGCTGATTCAGCTCGTGGAAGAGCAGCACGTCGAGGGCTGGGACGACCCGCGCATGCCCACGCTCGTCGGCGCGCGCCGGCGCGGCTATACGCCCGAGGGATTTCGGCTGTTCGCCGATCGCATCGGGGTCTCCAAGTCCGACTCGTGGATCGAGTACAGCGTGCTCGAAGACTGCATGCGCGAGGACTTGAACGAGCGGGCACCACGCCGCATCGCCGTGCTGGATCCGGTCAAGCTGGTGATCGACAACTATCCGGAAGGCAAGGAAGAGATCTGCGAGGCGGACAATCATCCGAAGAAGCCGGAGATGGGCAAGCGCAGCATGCCGTTCTCACCCGAGCTGTGGATCGAGCGCGAGGATTTCCAGATCGATCCGCCCAAGGGCTATTTTCGTCTGTATCCAGGCAATGAGGTGCGCCTGCGCTATGCGTATGTCGTGAAGTGCACCGGCTTCGAAAAGGACGCGGACGGCTACGTCAGTGTCGTGCACTGCGAGTACTATCCCGAGTCGCGCAGCGGGAGCGCCGGCTCTGAGCAGAAAAAGGTGAAAGGCAACATCCACTGGGTGAGCGCCCGGCTCGCCGTACCTGCCGAAGTGCGTCTGTACGATCGCTTGTTCTCGGTGCCCAGCCCCGGCGCGGGCGGCAAGGATTTCCTGCAGGATCTAAACGCCAGCTCGAAGAAGACCATCACCGCGCAGGTCGAGCCGGCGCTCGCACAAGCCAAGGGCGAAGAGCGCTTCCAGTTCTAGCGGCACGGCTATTTCGTGGCCGATCAGAAAGATCACAGCCCAGGCCGCCCGGTGTTCAATCGCACGGTGACGATGCGCGATTCCTGGGCTAAGCAGAACGGTTGAAGCTTGCGCGGGCAAGGAGAGGCCTACGGTAAGCTGCCAGACATCATGTGCATAACCGGCGCACATACAGCAAGCGCAGCGCCGCTGTATGTGCATCCGTGTTCATGCGCGGTATAGAGCGCGCCCCCCATCACCCGACTTACCGTCCCACGGCTTGATCTTCGCCAGCTCAGCGCCCAGCGCACGTTCGGCGACCTCGGTGTCATGCATCACTTGAGCACGCAGCCAGTAGCCGTTGGAGAGACCGAAGAACCGGCACAGGCGCAAGTCGGTGTCGGCGGTTATGGCGCGCTTGCCCGCCACGATGTCACCGATGCGCTGCGCGGGTACGCCGATCTCCTTCGCCAACCGATACTGACTGATGCCCATGGGCTTCAGGAACTCCTTCAGCAGGAGTTCGCCTGGTGTTACTGGCTTAAGCTTACGCATCATCGTTCCCCGTCAGTGATAGTCCACGATCTCGACGTTCTCAGCGCCAGCCGCCGTCCACCGGAAGCACACGCGGAACTGATGTAAAGTGCGTCCGGGGAGTCGTCTTCAAATTGGATCGCGATCCCTCTGCCAAGATTCAGTTGGTCCTGCAGTATCCATCCATTCTTGTCGCGGCTAAGGGATGCGACTTTGGCCGCTCCCCGGTATCGCTCAAGGATCGAAGGAGGCAGCAGTTCCGCGAATTGAGATACTGGGAAATGACTTCACCGAGTTTCGAGAGGAGTTGGGTGTGAGGAAACAGCGGATCAGGCAAAACGACGGCATCCAAATAGAAGGCGGCCTGCTTAAGGCTGTCGATCCGCCGGAACGGCTTGCCAGCGAATAGTCGGAGCGACATCTGTTCTCCGCCGATCTCGGCCAGCAGGTCATTGAAGTGGGCAATGCAATGGCTGCGGTAGCGGTCGAGTTCTGACCGCAGGTCATTCTCAGATATCAACGAATACATCTCGTCGATCATTGACGGATCGAGGAGAGGACTCTCATTCAGAAAGTCGTACAGAATAGAACCCATGCTATTTCCCGGTAGTGCGCTCCCAACATTGTAGTAGGCGGAAGATGTCCGTGTTATTCGACGGAAGGTCTCCGTATAGCAAGCAACCGCACCGATCCTGTCGGACTCCGGCCGCTCTCCCAGCTTCGGATCAGCGCGGAGATAACGAGCTTGAATGCAAGACGCATGACTCTCTTCTGCGCCGTCCAGGCTCGAGCGGCGACGAACTCGCCGCTCACTCAGTCGAGAGATCCTCTCGGTACAGGCCGAGGGCCTGAATCACCGGCCGGTCGCTGATGGAGAACAGGATCGCGTCCTCGATGCCCGTATTCGAATGCGTGTGCTGCGCCCACGAGGGCAGCGCGATGATGTCGCCCTTGCTCCAGTGGAACAGCTGGCCATCGATGACGGTTCGCCCCGAGCCCTGCACCACATGGAACACCGAGCTGCCGGTGACGCGGCGGGCATTCAGCTTTTCGCCGCGTCGGACCATCTGGACACCGCAGCTGATGGTCGGCGTTACCGGGCCGCCGGTCTGAGGATTGGTGTACTCGAGCGCGATGCCCTCGTGCGGCGAGCCTTCGCGGTCGCGCAGCGCGTGCAGCGCCTCCATCGTCTGGTCGAAGGAATACAGCATGAGCGGCGAATGGTTCGGACGCTCCTTCACCCAGGTCGGCGCGAGATGCCCGTGGCCGTAGAGCGCCTTCGAGCCGTTGACCGGCTTGGCTGCGTCCGCGCGCTGCTCGTCGTGCATCTGGAAGAACATGCAGTTGAGCGCCTTGGTGAGCGGCACGTCGAGGCCGTCCATCCACACCACCGTTTCGTCGGTCTCATTGCCGTGGTCGTGCCAGGTCCAGCTCGGCGTCAGAACCAGGTCTCCTTCGTGCATGATGACCTTCTCTCCCTCGACCGCCGTGTAAGCGCCGTTACCGCTGATGATGAAGCGGATTGCCGCCGGCGAGTGGCGATGCGCGCGCGCAATCTCGCCGGGCAGGAGCACCTGGAGCGCCGCGATCAGCGTATTGGTCGTCGCCCACTGGCCGTTCAGGCCGGGGTTGAACAGTTGCATCGCGCGTCGCTCATCGCCCACCGGAACCGCAGTGGCCGACTGCTTCACCACCTGCTCGAGCAGCGGCCACTTCCACTGGTGCGGCACCGCCTCAGGCCGCGGGTGCGTCGTCATCTGGCTGGCGATCTCCCACAGCCCCCAGATGTGGTTCTGGTGGATGAGCTGGTGAAAGGCGTCTTCGCTCTTGGTCGGTGCGTTCATGGCGGCTCCTGTCCCGGGTTCCCACATGTTACCGCTTCAAGCGGAGGCTTTGTCCCTCTGGGCGTCAGTAAATCCCCACCGGCGCCACGCCCGGCGCCGGAGCCCTACGGATCTCCCGACTTGAATCATTGACTGGACTGGGCACGAGGCCGCTCATATCCAGACAACGACGCCGCTGTTGAGGCTACCGCTGCACTCTCGCGAGTGAGGACGCTGCTGGGTCCAGTTCGCGAGCTCTGCATAGTCCATGCACTCCACGCCGACTCAATCCACTCGTATATCCAAAGGTGAATGTCAGTGATCGCACGCACAGCCTATTCTGACCAGTAACGGGAAGCAAGAAAGCTAACCACGCGCTTACGGCGCAGGCGTTCTGTGAGGAATGGAATTTATGCCCATAGCGATGAAGAGCGCATCGACATCGGTGAAGCTGCGCGCGCCGGGTTTCGGCGGCGCTTCATTGCAACCGCCATCAGGCTCGAATTACTCGGCCACCACCGAGACCTTTGCACGCCAGCGATGAACACGCGATGGAGCTCTATCGTTTCGTGCTCGGCACCCTTTGCGTATGGCGCGTCACGCATCTGCTGCACGCCGAGGACGGCCCGGGCGAGTTGATTGCGAAGCTGCGCAGCCGCGTCGGCGATGGGTTCTGGGGACGCCTGATGGATTGCTTCTACTGTCTATCGCTGTGGGTTGCCGTTCCTTTTGCCGTGTGGCTGGGGATCGACGCGCGTGAGCAGGCATTGCTCTGGCTCGCGTTATCCGCCGGCGCAATCCTAGTCGAGCGTGCGATCGATCGCAGCGCTATGGCTGCACCCTTCATCGAAGACAGGGAGACCGAATCATGACCTGCTGCGGACAACGAAGACTGCAGCACCAAAGAACCAACCTCGGTGCGGCCGCTGGACCGGCGAGCGCATCGACGACGCACAGCTCGACGAGCGTCGTGTTCGAGTACATCGGCGCCACCGGACTCACCGCATTCGGTCCGGTCACCGGCGTGCGCTACCGCTTCAACCGTCCTGGCGCGCGCGTCCCAGTCGACATCCGGGACGCCCAAGGACTGGGTGCCGTGCCCGTGCTGCGCCGGGTGCCGGGCGACGCCCAAATCAAGTAATCCGGTATCTACATCTGAAAGGAACGACCATGGCTGTCAACGCCCAAAATGAAGACCTGATTCCCTGCTGTCCCCCGCTCGTCAAAGCGGATTGTTGCGACGTCATCGATTTCCGCAACCGCCTCCTGTTCCCGACTTCGGTTCGCACCGAGCAAGGACTGCAGGTGAACGTGGAAGTTGTGATCCATACCCGCCTGTCACGCTGCCCCGGCCCTCTCACGCTGGGCGATCCGATCTACAGCACCACGCTGTTGCCCGGCGAGAAAGTCAGGCTCGCCACCACCGACCGGCGCAGCCGTTTCAGCTTCGACAGCGCGAGCAACCTCTCGTATCGAGACGAACACATCTCCGAAGAGCAATATCACATGGCGGCATTCCGCGCGTTCGTGTTCGACGCCTCCGCGACCGATGCCGGCCAGTCGCGCGACACCGACAAGGGCTCGTGGGATTTCCACGGCGACGCGAGCGGATCCATCGGCCTGTTTTCCGCGAGTGCTGACGCGAATGCACGCGGCTCGCACAACGCCGAGTCGACTCACGATTTCCTCAATCAGCACAAGGCGCACACGGAGAGCTCGGACCGGCAGGCCGTCGAAGCCACGCAAAAGGCCCACTCGATGTCGATCGGCGAAGTGTCGACCCGGTCGCATGCCGAAGGGCAATCCGAGGATCACTTCGAATCGTCTTCGCGCGAGTTCCAGAACAAGAACCAGTGTCACGCGGTAACTTTCCTGTTCTACCGCATCAACAAGATGCAGGTCGTGAAGTACACGCTGGAGGCGATCGAGCGCCGCGTGATCGACCCGGCCGCGCCCAATCGCGTTGTGAACAGTCCCGTGCGGCCGCGCGGCGATATCCACGTAATCCCTCAGTCGATTCCCGCCACCAGCAAGACTCGGTTGGAGACCGAGGCCGCCGGACGCACGAGCGTTGTGGCCGATGCGCACTTGCCCACGGGGCAGACGTTCGGAATCGCCGCCACCGCGTCGCTGTTCGAGCCGGTTTTCACACAGCCCATTTCCGCCGCTTTGCGCGCGGCGGCGCTGAAGGACGTGGATGCGCAATTGTCAGCACCGGGGGTGGCGTTGATCGATCTGCAGACCGGCAAGGTGTCGGCGCAGGCCCAGAAGGCGTTCAGCTGGGAGCATCAATCCTGCCTCCCGACCGCCGGGGTGATCGTCAAGGGCTGCCTCGATGAGTGCGACGCGTGCGAACCCGCGCTCGCGAAGTCGATTGAGCTCGACCTCGAGCGCAAAGCCCTCGAGAATCAGCTGCTGCAAAAAAAGATCGACCTGCTGGAGAAGTCGCAGGAATATCGGTGCTGTCCAGCAGACGAGGAAGAAACGGCTAAGTCCTAGCCCGCTTCGCAGAGCTTGCTGCTGCCCATCCCTCTGCGCTGAGGGGATGGGCAGTTCGCTTTTGACAGATCAAATCCTATCTGCATACGCGCTCTCCGACGCGGTCATGGAACGTCCACGAAGTGGCCTGAGAGGTTGAGCGCTGCTGCACTGCCCAACGTCCTGTGCCAGCGCGTGGTGTGAGTGGCTCGGGTGCCTTGACTGCGCGCCACCCGGCGGCCATGATGTTGTCGGCGCGACGGGCAAATTGAAAGCGCCCAGAACACGATTACGTCCTACGACACGATCACAAAAAAGGGAGGAGCGCGATGAACAAGTTCTGGGCGACACTGGCGCTAGCCGGAGCGAGCTTCCTGGCATCCTGGACGGCGCAGGCTGAGCCGGTCAAGATCGCCATCATCGAGACGCTGTCCGGCGGTCAGGCCGCCGTCGGCAAGATGTTCCTCACGGCGATCAACTACGGCCTCATCAAGCTGAATGACGAGAAGGCCTGGCCCGACGGCATCAAGATCCTCGAATACGACAACCAGGGCGGGCCCTCGGAGGCCGCCGACAAGGTCAAGGCCGCCATCAACGATGGCGCTCACATCATCGTCCAGGGCGCGTCCTCCGCCATCGGCGGCCAGATCACCGACGACGTGCGCAAGCACAACCTGCGCAATCCCGGCAAGGAAATCATCTACCTCAACGTCGGTGCCGAGGCGATGGAGTTCACCGGCTCCAAGTGCCACTTCTATTACTTCCGCTGGAACGGCAACGCCGAGATTCGGTTGCGGGCGCTGCTGACGGCGATGAAGGACACCAAGACCCTCGGCACCAAGGTGTACGTGATCGGCCAGAACTACAGCTGGGGCCACGATGTCGACCGCCTGGTCAAGGAGTACGCCAAGTTTGGCGGCTACACCATGGTCGGCGACGTCATCCACGACGTCAACAAGATCCAGGATTTCGCGCCCTACGTCGTCCAGATCAAGGAGGCCAACCCGGACACGGTCATCACCGGCAACTGGAGCAGCGATCTCCTCCTGCTGATGAAGGCGGCCGGTGATTCCGGCCTCAAGGTGCGCTTCGCCACGTACTGGATGGACCAGCCGGGCAACGTGGCCAACGCCGGCGCGACGGCCATGGGCCACTTCAACGTCTCGAGCTTCTACCCCGAGGCCAACGGGGAGGCGACGCAAAAGTTCGCCGACGATTTCAAGGCCAAAATGGGGCAGT
>JBGQKF010000241.1:0-6926 GCA_041499435.1 Gammaproteobacteria bacterium | reverse complement strand
CTCGAATCACGATTCACGATTCACGAGTCACGAATCACGAATCACGCCTCATCACGAGTCACGAATCACGATTCAAGTTCCTACGATCGGGCGACTACATACACACCCAGAACAATGATCCCGATCCCCACCAGCCGTTGCGTGCTCACCGCCTCGCCGAACAGAAAGTACGCGGCCACAGCGTTGACCACATACCCGATGGACAGCATCGGATATGCGATGCTTACCTCCACGCGCGACAGCGCCAGAATCCAGATCGCCACGCTGACTACGTAGCAGCTCAACCCTCCGACGATGTACGGCTGCGTGGCGACCTTCCACCCGATCGGCAGGGCATTGGCACTGCTGAACTCGAAATGGCCGATGGCATTGGTGCCGGCTTTAAGCAGCAGTTGTGCGGCGGCGTTGAGCAGCACGCCGAGCAGCACCAAACCAAAGCTCACAGCATTCATGGCGTCTTGATTACGTAGCGGCGATGATCGTGCGCGATCAGCTGCATCGGAAAACCCTCTGCCGCCAGCTTGTCATAGAGCCCCTTGTCGAGGAGTGCGAGCGCGTATTTCTGCTGCGGCCACGCACGTTTCCAATCGGCCACCGAGTCGAGCGCGAGCTGCGGCTCCTGCTTCAACCCGAAGTCGAGCTCGTCGCGAAACTCTACCAGAGTTACCGTGCGACCGAGGTAGAAGTCGAGCGTCTGATCATAGCGGCCCACGCTGTAGAACGGCACGCCCGGGCGCAGGTGCGGCTTCACTTCCTGGGCGATGTGATACGCGGACATCGACGGCGCTACCGCTTCGTTGCCGGTGATGGCAAGCTGGATGGACGCCAGCGCACCGAAGCCGAGGAGAGCGATCGCGGCTCCGACGCGATCGCGCCGCGCGAGCCGCATGGCCCAGAGCGTTGCACCCAGGGCGAGCAAAGCGGCGGCGGCCAGCCACGGCTTGAAGCTCTGGATCAACTCTACCGGTGTGTCGCCCGAGGTGTGCACGAACGGCAGCGCAACGAGCACGCCCGCCGCGAGCACTGCCATCGGGGCGATCTGCCACGCGAGCGCTCTGCCGGAAATGCTGGCGAGCCGCCAGCCAGTGAGCAGTGCGAGTGGCGGGAACAAGGGCAGGATGTAAGACGGAAGTTTCGATCCGGATACGCTGAAGAAGACGAACACGAAAACGCACCAGATCACCAGAAACCGGCGCACGTGGAAAGCAGCACGCGGCTCCGGCAGGATGCCGCGCCACAGCGCATCGAGCATCGGTACCAGCCAGGGCAGGGCACCGGCGACGAACAGCGGGATGAAGTAATACCACGGCTCGACGCGCTGGTGAATGGTGGTCGTATAGCGCAGGAAATGCTCGTGCACGAAGAAGAACCATGCGAACTCGGGATTGCGCAGCGACACCAGAACGAACCAGGGCGCGCAGAGGGCGAGAAACAGGATGAAGCCGGTGACGATGTGCAGGCGGCGCCAGACCATCAGATCGCGCTGGACGATGCTGTAGAGCACGAGCGTCGCACCGGGAATGACGATACCCACGAGTCCCTTGCTGAGCACCGCGCCGGCTATCGCCGCCCATGCGACGTGCATCCAGATGGCATTGGCACGATCGGTCGCGAGATCCCGATGCGCGAGCAGGAAGCCACAAAGGGCCAGAAACAGGAAGAACGTGAGCCCCATGTCGAGCGTGTTGAGGTGCCCCATTGCGACGTACATCAGGCTGCTGCCAAGTACCACGCCGGCAAACGTGCCCGCGCGCGGGCCGAACAGAATGGAGCCGGTGAACCATGCGAGCAGGATGCCGAGGGCGCCAGTGAGGGCAGTCCACAAACGTGCGGTCCAGTCGTGTGCGCCGAACTCGTCGATGGCGGCCGCGCTGGCCCAATAGTGCAGCGGCGGCTTCTCGAAATATTTGATGCCGTTCAGGCGCGGCGTGACCCAATCGCCGCTGACTGCCATCTCTCGCGAGATTTCAGCGTAGCGCCCTTCGTCGGGCTTGATGAGCTTGCGATAGTCGAGGTTGCTGAACCAGATGACCAGCGCGGCCAGCACCAGGCCGCTTCGCAGAAGCCACGTAGAAAGCATCCGAAATCAGCGGACTGGAAAGGGTTGTTGTGAAGGCGCGGAAGTATAGCATCGACCGCTGCCGCTGCTGACCCGGCACTGAGCATGTCGGGTGATGGCGACATAGTAGATCGCGGGAGCTATATCGCTTGCACCTCAGCAGGGGCTTCGGGTGCCGACGCGATCGCGAGCAGCTCCCGCGCAGCCTGCGCGAAACCGGTGTCCGTGCTGTTTGTGAGTGTAACCGCAGGCGCCCGACCGACGCCGGGATAGTGCTTGAGAATAGAGCGCGAGTAGGCGGGATCGTAATGCTGCAGCAAAAGCTCGATAACCAGCGCGTCCCACTGAGCCTCGTATGCCATTTGCTTCCATCGCTCGATAACATCGCGCCCGTGGAGCTGGGTCAGGCGGTCGAGCTGCATCCCGAGCGCCGCCGGGTCGCATAAAAAATGTCCGTATTGTTCGCGTAGCAGCTCGACCCGCAGCGGCGTTTCGGTCTCGAGGCGCAGGCAGCCGCTCGCCCACATCGCGGCCATCAGTTCGTCGGGGACCTGCAGCAGGCCAATGCGTTTGCTCTCCGATTCGACGAATACCGGCCGCGCTGGAGCGAAGCGGTGCCGCGCAGCGCCGATGCGGCTTTCGAACATTTGCTGGGCCGGCTGCGGCTGTCCAGGCAGGTTGCCGAGTACCGAGCCGCGGTGTGCAGCCAGGCGCGCGAGGTCGAGCACCTGCGCGCCGAGTCGCTCGAGCTGTTCCAGCAGATGGCTCTTGCCACTGCCGGTAAGGCCGCAGACCACACGCAAGTCGAAGCGGCGTGCGAGCTTCGGTAGATCGCCCACCACGGTGCGGCGATACGCGCGATACCCTCCGTCGAGCCGGTGCGCGTCCCAGCCGATCTCGCGCATGATGTGCACCATGGCGTCGCTGCGCTTGCCGCCGCGCCAGCAGTACACCAGCGGGCGCCAGCTGCGCGGCTGTTGCGCGAAGTGCTCTTCGATATGGCGCGCGATGTTGCGCGAGACCAGCGCCGCGCCGATCTTGCGGCCGTCGAAGGCGGACACCTGCTTGTAAATCGTGCCTACTTGCGCGCGCTCTTCATCCGTGAGCACGGGACGATTGACCGCGCCAGGCACACAATCCTCCGCGAACTCGGCGGGCGTGCGCACGTCGATGATCTCGTCGAACTCGGACAGCTGGGCGACGGTGGCGCCGGAGCGTGACGGCTGCAAATGAGCGTCCTTTGAAGTCATGAAACTACACTAAACCTCAACACAGAGACACAGAGGACACGGAGTTACACAGAGGAAACCAGAACGGATTGCACCTCAGTGTCCGCAGGCGTTTCCGGATGTGTTGATCGTCAGCTGTCCTGTGTCCCGTCGCACTCCTCTGTGCTCTCTGTGTCCTCTATGCCTCTGTGTTGGGTGTAGATAAATTCAAGGACCTCAAAGATCTCCGTTCCTGATTTGGCCGACCCGGCCGCCGACGTCCCGCTGCCCGACAGCAAACCCGTCAGCTTGCTCCACACATTGTCCAGCATCTGCGGCTGTGCTTGTGCGGTGGGATGCACGCCGTCGGCCTGGAACATATTGCGCTCATTGGCGAAGCCTTCCATCAGGAACGGTACATACGCCGTCTTGGTCTGCCGCGCGACTTCGGGATAGAGCGCCTGGAACTTTTTGGTGTAGTCCGGGCCGTAGTTGGGCGGAATGCGCATGCCGACGAGAAGCACGCGGGCGCCGCCAGCCTGTGCAGCGCGCACCATGCGTAACAGGTTCTCGCGCACCTCGGCCAGCGGCTGACCACGCAACGCGTCGTTCGCGCCAAGCTCTAGAATGACGATCTGCGGATGGTGGGTGGCGAGCACACTGCCCAAGCGGTTGCGTCCACCCAACGTGGTCTCTCCGCTGATACTCGCGTTCACGACCTGGTAAGTGGAGGCGCTTTGCTGCAGGCGTTGGCGCAGCAGATCCACCCACCCTTTGCCGTGAGGCAGGCCATAGCCCGCCGACAGGCTGTCGCCGAACACCAGGATCACCGGCGGCTGCGCCCATACCGCGGCTGCCAGCAACAGCATCGCGAACGCACTCAGGCAACGAACTGGAAAGCGGGACATGCAGGCTATTGTGAGGGCCGTGGCGCTCGGCAAGCAAGTCGCCACCGGGCTCAGCACGTTGACCATCCTCGACAACGTCAGTTTCGAGATCGAGTCCGGCGAGGCTGCGGCCATCGTCGGCGCTTCCGGCTCGGGCAAGACCACGCTGCTCGGGCTGCTGGCCGGATTGGATCTGCCTACCTTCGGACAGGTGCTGGTCGACGGGATCGATCTGGCGCGGCTGGACGAGGACGGCCGCGCGGCGTTGCGCCGTCGCATGGTGGGCTTCGTGTTCCAGTCGTTTCAGCTGCTGCCGGCGCTGACCGCGCTCGAAAACGTCATGCTGCCAATGGAGCTTTCCGGGTCGTTGAGCGCGCGTGAAGGGGCGACTGCACTGCTGGAGCGCGTAGGCCTCGCGCAGCGCCTGCATCACTACCCGCGGCAGCTTTCTGGCGGCGAGCAGCAGCGTGTCGCGATCGCGCGCGCGTTCACCGGTCCTCCGCGCCTGCTGCTCGCGGATGAGCCTACCGGCAACCTCGACTCGGTCACCGGCGCGGAGATCGTCAATCTGATGTTCGATCTGAATCGCGAGCATCGCACAACACTGCTCCTGGTCACGCACGATGACAAGATCGCCGCACGCTGCACTCGCCGCTTGAGTCTTACCGCAGGCAAGCTCGCCGATGCCCAGTACGCCTGAGTCCATCGCGACGCTGAGCGCGCGCGGCCAGAGCAGCTCCGATGTGCCGTCCGCGATGCTGCCGTGGACGCGCGCGATCGCATTGTCGCTGCGTCTGCTTGCGCGCGACTGGAAAGCCGGCGAGCTGCGGGTCCTCACCATCGGGCTGGTCATCGCCGTAGCGAGCCTCACCACCGTCTCGTTCTTCACCGATCGGGTGCGCCAGGCGCTCGGCCAGGAGGCCGGCCAGCTGCTCGGTGCGGATCTGGTGCTCATCTCCGATCGACCGATCGATCGAACGTGGGAGCAGCAGGCGCAGGAGCGCGGTCTGCACACCATGCGCACCGTGCGCTTTCCCAGCATGACCGTGCATGGCGGCAGCACACAGCTCACCGAGATCAAGGCCGTCGGCCCCGGCTATCCCTTGAAGGGTCGGCTGGTGATCGATGACGGTAAGCAAGCGGTTCAGCATCCAGCAATCCCGCAACCGGGGACGGTGTGGGCCGATGAACGGCTGCTCGCGCGTCTGGGCGTGAGTGTCGGCGAGCGCATCGGCGTGGGCGCGCGCCAGTTCGAGGTCGTCGCGCGGCTCTCCGAAGATCCGGAGACCAGCATCAGCTTTCTCAGCCTGGGACCCCGACTCATCATGAACCTGGCCGATCTCGAATCCACCGGGCTGATTCAGGTCGGCAGCCGGGTGACCTACCGTCTGGGATTTGCCGGACCGATGCCGGTGGTGCGCGACTTTCGCGAACGGATGGAGCGGCAGACGCAAGCGGGGCAGCGCGTGGAAGACGTACGCGATGCCCGTCCTGAAGTGCGCTCGGCTCTGGAGCGCGCAGAGAAGTTTCTCGGTCTGTCGGCGCTGTTGTCGGTGATTCTCGCCGCTGTGGCGATTGCGCTGGCGGCGCGCCGGTATCTCAAGCGTCATCTCGACAATGTGGCGATCATGCGCTGCCTCGGCGCGAGCCAGGGGTTGATCTTGCGGCTGCATGTCCAGCAGTTCATTGCGCTCGGCGTGGCTGCGAGCGTGATCGGTTGTCTCGCGGGAGCTTTTGGCCAGAGCGTGCTGGCCACCATGCTGCAGCCTCTGGTGAGCGCCGAGCTCCCGCCGCCCGGACCGGTGCCGGTGCTCCAGGGTTTCGCGGCCGGGTTCGTGTTGTTGCTCGGCTTCGCGATTCCGCCGCTCGTGGCTTTGCGCCGCGTGCCGACGCTGCGCGTTCTGCGGCGCGATCTCGGCGTGCCCGATATGGCCGGTGTCGCCGGCTATGTCATCGGCGTGCTCGCGCTGGGCGGTCTCATTCTGTGGGAGGCTCAGGACCTGCGGGTCGGCGCCTACGTGCTCGGCGGTGCAATCGGCACCATGCTGGTCAGCGCCGGGATCGTGCTCGCCCTGATGCGTGCATTCGCGTGGAGCGGAGCGAAGGCCGGATTCGCCTGGCGCTTCGGTCTCGCGAACCTGCGACGGCGGCCGCTGGGCACCGTGACACAGGTGGTTGCGCTGGGAGTGGGCATCATGGCGCTGGTGCTGCTCACCCTGGTGCGCAGCGATCTGCTGGCGAGTTGGAAGAAGAGTCTGCCGCCCGATGCACCCAATCGTTTTCTGGTCAGCATCCAGCCCGATCAGGTGGAACCGTTGCAGCAGTTCTTCGCCGAGCAGAATCTGCCGCGACTGGAGGTGTATCCGATGGTGCGCGGGCGCTTGGTCGAGCTGAACGGGCGTGCGGTGTCATCGACCGATTATCAGGAGGAGCGCGCCAAGCGGCTGATCGACCGGGAGTTCAACCTGTCGTGGGCGAGCCGCATGCAGAGCGACAACCGCCTCGTGTCCGGGCGCTGGTGGAGCGAGGCCGATCGCGGGAAGCCGCTGTTCTCGGTGGAGGAAGGTATTGCGCAAACACTCGGCATTCATCTGGGCGACCGCCTGGTCTATGAAATCGGCGGCGAGCGCCTGGAAGGCACCGTCGGGTCGCTGCGCAAGGTCGAGTGGGACTCGTTCCACGTCAATTTCTTCGTGGTTACGCCGCCCGGCGTGCTCGATCCGTTTCCGGTGAGCTACGTCACGAGCTTCCATCTGGCGCCCGATCGGTCCG
>JBGQKF010000240.1:0-6931 GCA_041499435.1 Gammaproteobacteria bacterium | reverse complement strand
CTGCCAGATCGGCGTGATGATGACGTTGGCCCAGAACTGGGAACCGTCCCTGCGTACACGCCAGCCCTCATCCTCGAAGCGGCCATTCTCACGCGCCAATATCAATTCACGCTCGGGCCAACCGCGCCGCACCTGTTCGGGTGGATAGAAGATGGAAAAATGCTGGCCGATGATCTCCTCGGGCGAGAAGCCCTTGATGCGTTGCGCGCCGACATTCCAGGTCATCACGATGCCGGCCGGGTCGAGCAGGAAAACGGCGTAATCCTGGTTGGTCTCGACCAGCAGGCGCAACAGCTCATCCTTCTGGCGGTCGTCGTACTGGGAAGTCACAGGTGTTCCTGGTTCCGATGCGTGGGAGGACACGACGGAGAGAGTCAACAGGTTCGGCGGAACCCAATGTGCGACTGGGTCCTTGGCGGCAAGTTCCTGCACTGTCACGCGAAACCCCACTCCACGATTTCGCAACCGGCGTCAACACTGGAGCTTGCTCGGTGCTGCGGCCTCCCCCGACAGTGACAGTCGAACGTCAAGAACCCCGGCACAAATACGCGTAGACTAAGCGTGGATCTTTCGGTTTGTCGCAACACGATCAGTAGCGCGCCTCTCCCCGGGTCCCTCACCTGGGTCAGAGAACAAAGACCATATCCCCCACCGTTCATGTTAGCTCAGGAGGCGACATGACGAACCTACCCGCCACACGATGCCTGCGGGTACTTGTGGTCGATGATGATGTGGATAGGTCAAGAGCACTGATGCCATCGAGCAGGCGAAGGCGTTCTGTCCTCAGCTGATCTTTCTCGACATTGCCATGCCAGAGAGGAGACGGCTATCAGGTGGTGCGCGAGCTGCGGGACCTGCCGTGCGTTGAACAGTGCTTGATAGTCGCCGTCACCGGTTAAGCCAACTCGCCCACCCTCACGACGTCCAAGCCTTAGTTTGGCTTGGACGCTTCGGGTAGTGTTCCAACGGCGTCTTGCTGTTGCTTTGTGCTATCCCGGTTGCGTTCTGCAGGCCGCGGATCGCCAGGAGAGGTGGCGGTCGTCGTCGGTTCTTTGGCGTGCTTTACTGCCGCTGTCGGTGCGTCTGCTACGGCGTTGTTCCATCGCTCGGCAAATTGCAGACAGTTTTCGCGCTCTTGGGCAGCCAATGCATCGCATTTGAAATTAGCGGACCGGTAGGCGTCCTTAGCCTCCTTCAAACACTGCTCTCGCGCAGCGCCAGTCTCTGTATCGCATCGATCCACCATGGCTTGAAACTCGCTCCATCGGCGGCCCGAAACTGAACGTGCGCCTTTTGCGTTGTCGTGAACGGCATTCGGCGCTTGCTTCTTATGCTTCTTCGGGAGCGCTTCAACCGGTACAGCCGCCTCCTTAGGGGTGCCCTCGCTCTCCGGCTCCAATCGTGCTGGTCCTTGGGCGGTACCAATGGCGCCGTTCCCCGCCGCGTCCTTGGACGAATCGATGGCGTTCGCAGGCGGGGTTCGGATGTTATTCGATGCTGCATCATCGTTTTTCGAGCAAGCGCAAAGGGCGACAACTAATGTAAGAGAGAAGATCAATGGTTTAAACATGGCTGCTTCCCTAGAGGGTTTCGTGGCGCTTTGTGGGGACGTTTCCGCCGAAGCAATATGGCGCCGAAACGTCATCGTCTGAGGTCCTTCAGGTCATCAATGCTTCAAATCGTCGGGCAGCTTGCCTCCGTTTTCGGCAATCTTTTTCATCACCTGTTTGTGGAGCCATAGGTTCATGTTCGCGGAAACGTTGGTATCGCCGGCGTAGTGGAGTTCCTGGGCCAGAGCTTTGCGCGCGCTCAAGCCGCTATCCATCCCAACCAGCTTCATCAGATCTACGATCGAGGTCCGCCAGTTCAGTTTTTCGGGATTTTGCTGCGCCAGATCGTTCAGCACCGCTTCTACGTCTACGGACGGGAAACTTGCCGCGGTGGCCGGCGCTGCCGGCGTGGAGCTAGCTACCGCAGGGGTGCTTGCTCCGCTATCCTGAGTAGACGTTGCAGCCGCAGCTGTTGGGGCTGGGGGAGCGTTCTGGGTGACAGCGGGATGATCGGAAGGAAAGATCTTGCTCAGAATTGTATGAAAGAGATTCATGACAATAACTCCGGTCGTGCCAACAATGGCGATGCGACCATAACGCTGCCGCGCGCACGCAACGTCACGATGGCACGGGTACCTAAAGAACAGAGGGGGCGCGCAACCTCGTTGCAGCGCCCGCCGTTTGCTACTTATGCGACGTGCCTGCCTCTCAGGTGTTTCTCAACCGCACTGGCGTTGTCGCCGACGGCCTTCACTGCGGCCTTGAGTTCGGCCTCGGAGACGCCGAATTTCTTCGCCCAGTCGCGCAGTTCGTAGTCCTCGTTGGCATTGATGCGCTTACGGTCCTGGCCGCCTGGTTTTGACTTGTCCTCGGGATAGCGATACCTCAAGTTTGATCGAACGGACGATGCATTGTAGAAATGCCCGCGGCCGAAGGCTGCGGGACGATAACTGTAATTGGTGTAAGAACAACACTGATAATGCATGGTGCCTTTGATGCTTCCTCGAACGCCATAACGGCGATGCGTTCCCAATCACCATGAGTAAAAACGCCGTCGAGCCGCTTGCGGCCTATTGGGCAAAGCGGATTTCTCGGTCACCTCGGAACCGCGCGGCGAGCGCGCCGGAACCGGCAAAACGCTCTCCTTCGTGATCCAGAAACACGCGGCGACCCGTCTGCATGACGATTTCCGTCTCGAACTCGATGGCGTCCTGGTGTCCGGGGCCATTCCGAAGGGGCCCAGCTACGATCCGGCCGAGAAGCGCATGGCCATCCATGTCGAGGACCATCCGCTTTCCTATGTTCAAGGCGGCTAGCCATGTGCGGTCGCTTTCCACCACGGTCCGGCCCTACGATGGGCGAACAGCTTGACGTTAGGGATAGACCACCGTGGGCACCGCGATCTCTTCGTAGGTCGCGTCAGAGATGCGCTCGATTCGCACCAGCGATCGCCTGGACCACGGATTGATGTGACCCGCCCGAGAAGTACGCGCGGTGCCTTTTCCGATCAACTTCTCTGCGGCGAGTCCGCGCGCCTGCACCGGATCGTGGGCTCTTACGATGACAACGCCGCGATAGTCGACCTTCTGCCAAACATTCGCGCCGCGGCCAGGCTCCGGGCACAACTTCCACGTGAACAGCCGCTCCCGATCTCCGACCTGATTGCCGCTTTGGCTGGAATCCGGTCCGTGTGCTTCAATAGCCGCAGGCGCAACTGCTGCGCGGCTCGGGTTGAGGGTCCCAGATGCCTCGCAGCCGCACGTAACGATCTGCGGCGTCGACGAATACTTTCGTGGTGTCCGCTCGACGATCGCGGGCTCGCTCGTCAGCGCTTCGCTCAAAGCGAGCAGTAGCGTTCTCGAGGTGGTATCGAGCGATTGCTCGATGCCGCGTGCCCTTGCCTGATCCAGGAACTGCGCGGTTCTGCGCAGCAGCCCGTGCAGGCGGTACAACTCCTTGGTAAGGGCTGCCGCCTGCATCGGAGGTGATGCGGCGTAGAGCGCTTGGATGCTTCTACAGCTGAGTCCAATATCGGCTGCGGTGACATCGCGCTGTTCGCCCAGGTCGGAGATGTTCGCCTGGCCCTCGGCAAGCGCCGATGACCGGGACTGAATATACGCGTCTTTCATAGCACCCTCCGATTTACGCAGCTGCGCTATGCGCAAAAGCAGATAGGCTTCTACGAGTGGGGTGAGCACCCCTCACGCGACGGCAAATTTATTCAGAGCGCGCCGTGCTGTCAACTGTGCGATCACGACGACATGTCGGCCGGGATTTTGCGTGCAACTTTGCGTGCAGATGGGCGCATGAGAATTGGTCGCCGCTACCGGTCGCCAGATAATTTCCCGCGATGTCTTGGGATCCGGAATGCGCCTGTGGGGTGATCGCCGACTGGTTGATCACCACGCCCACCGCGGTGATTCGGCCGGCCACAGGATTCTATCTTCTGCACTTGGCTGGAATGCCGCTATCCGCACGCTGTGTCGTGTGGTCGATCGCGCTCTACGTGCTTGCGGGTGCCTGCTGGCTGCCGGTCGTGGATACAGATCCAGATGGCGAAAATGGCCCGCGATGCGGCGGATAGTGACGAGCCGCCGCCACAGCGCTTCTGGCGCTATCACCTCATCTGGACGTTATTGGGCATTCCCGCCTTTGTCGCGTTCGTCGCCATTTTTTACCTGATGGTGGTCAAGCCCAGTTAGCGCCGCACCCAATGCGATGCCGGCTGCAAGCGAGGCATATACCGCAACATGGAAGCGGGATTCAGGTACCCCTCGTATCCAGGCCGGAACCGCTTGGAGACAACGCAGTAGTCGGTGACATAGGCTATCGCGGCTGTCTTTGCCGCACCGGCCG
Source organism: Gammaproteobacteria bacterium (assembly GCA_041499435.1). Classification (GTDB taxonomy): domain Bacteria; phylum Pseudomonadota; class Gammaproteobacteria; order Burkholderiales; family SHXO01; genus SHXO01. The sequence continues at coordinate 2,525 of JBGQKF010000240.1, read as the reverse complement.
CTATACGGGCGGGATCGCGCCGGGCGCCGCGCGCAAACAGCACGTCGTATATTATGCTCGCCCAGAACACGCAGGCACCGGTGTGCAGAACGGCCTCCCATCCAGGTGTTAATCGCCCCACGCCCCACGTCCCTCGTCCCTCGGCGGCGGCCCGCCCACGCAATGTGACTGACCGCATTCAGAGGCGGTAAGGCCTTTCCTGCCGTGTGCCTGCCGCCCGCTAATGCCGCCAGTGCGGAGGTTGCGGATGCGATGCCACCGATGACCAACCCATTTCGCACGAATTGCTTGATGTTCATCTAGCCTCTTTCCATTCAGTGCGCGGCTTCTGCGCGTTACATCGTCAGCACTCAGCATTATCGCGGGCTCAGGCCGGGCATGGGTTGAGCAAATGGTTCGGAATCCATTGCGCGATGATCGCCAGCAGGAACAGCACACAGAGCGCAACGCCAAGCGTAGACATGAAACGTGCTCTCGAGCGCGACTCCTGTTCCGCGGGATGCGAAGCCGGCGCGATCGACGCACGCCGTCCAACCCAGGCAACCACACCGCCCGCCAGCGCGGTCAATGCCGCGAGCACCGATATCGGGTCCGATACTGCAATGCCTGCAGGATGCAGGCACTGCCAGGGTTGAACCGCGTACATCACCGCCAGCTGCAGGGTCCAGGCAAGCGGCGGCAGGAGCAGGCCCAGCCAGAGCAGGGCGAGATGCACGATGCGCTCTTGATCCGGGGAGGATGCCATCGGCAGGCTAATGCACGCGCGGCGCCCAGTAGATTACAAAGTAGAGCGGCATCCAGGTGAGCACGACGAAGTACCAATACACCGCACTGTCGTTCACATCGCTATAGCTCTTGCCTTCTACCGGATCGGCGAAGACCAGTGCAGTCAGCACCGCGGTGTCGACCGCTTCCGTGAGCAGATGCAGGGTGTGCAAGCCGAGAATGAGCCACACCAACGAGCCGTAAGCGTTGCTGTCCCAGCTGCAATTCAAAGTGCGGAATTCGAAAATGCGCAGGGACAAGAACGCGACAGCTGCGATCAGGCACAGCACCATGGCGATGCGCACGCTGCGACGATCTTGGCGCGTTGCCGCGCTCTTCGCCCACTGGTTGGGCCAGATGCTGGCTATCAAGACTATAGTATTGAGCGTCCCCCAGAGCAGCGCCGGAGGCTCGACCCCCAGTGGCCACTGGGCGGCCTGCTGCCGGAGGTAGAAATAGCAGGCAACTGCGATCGCAAAAGCCATCCCCTCAATGAGCATGTAGGCGACAGCCCCCCACCACACGGGGCTGCGATGTCCGAATGTGTACGTCGGTAAACGTGATACATCGATCACTGTGCGCGGCATCATGGCTTACGCTCGACTGCGAGGTGTTTCTCCTTTTCTGCGCGATCCGGCCAGAACCACCCGATCAAACAGATCGTCACGGGAATCGAGCCCCACACTACCGCCCACGGCGTGAAGATCGAGGCGACCAGCATTGCCGTGGTAGCGATCGCGGACAATAGCGGCCAGATAGAAGGCGTGGGGAAGATCGCGATTTGATCCGGCTGGGCGTCGTGCAAGCGCGTGATGAGCACCGTACGCACGCTGTTTGGCATACCCGCTACCACCGCGCGCTCGCCGGATTCCCAGAGCGGATAGCGGCTATTCACCGTGGGCATGTACAGAAAGTTGTAGTCCGGAGGCGGTGAGCTCGTCGCCCATTCCAGCGTGCCTGCGTTCCAGGGGTTGTCTCCAGCGCGCTCGCCGCGTCGGATACTGCGAACGATATTGAAGATGAAGATCAACACACTGACGGCGATCACGACAGAGCCCAGCGTGGCGAGCAGGTTCAACCCACCCCATCCGGTCTCCGCGCCATAGGTATAGATCCTTCGCGGCATGCCTTCCAGTCCAAGCTGGTGCATCGGGAAGAACGTTAGATTGAAGCCGATGAAGAACAGCCAGAAGTTCCAGCGTCCCAGACGCTCGGACAGCATGCGCCCGGTCATCTTGGGAAACCAATAGTAGATGCCCCCGAACAATGGGAACACGGCGCCGCCGATCAGCACATAGTGCAAATGTGCAACGACGAAGTAGCTGTCGTGCAGCTGCCAGTCGAGCGGCATCGCGGCGAGCATCACGCCGCTCAGGCCGCCAATCACGAAGATGAAGAAGAAGCCGACTACGAACAGCAGCGGCGTGGTGAAGCGAATCTCGCCGTCCCATAGGGTGGCGATCCAGCAAAAGATCTGCAGCCCGCTCGGAATGGCGATCATCATGCTGGCGGCGGTAAAAAAGCTCATGCCGAGCGGCGGTAAGCCGGTCGCGAACATGTGATGAACCCACAAGCCGAAGCCGAGGATTCCGGTCGCCACCAGGGCCAACACCATACCGAGATAGCCGAACACGGGACGGCGCGCAAACGTAGCGATGATGGTGGAAATCATCCCCAGCGCAGGGACGAAGATGATATAGACCTCGGGATGCCCGAAGAACCAAAACAGGTGCTGCCACAGGAGCGCATCGCCGCCCTCG
>JBGQKF010000239.1:0-6962 GCA_041499435.1 Gammaproteobacteria bacterium | reverse complement strand
CATGCGGGTGTTGACGAAGCGCTCGTAGTGTCCCAGATCCAGATCGGTCTCGGCGCCGTCCTCGGTGACGAACACCTCACCGTGCTGGAACGGGCTCATCGTGCCCGGATCGACGTTGATATACGGGTCGAGCTTGAGAAGAGTGAGCTTGATACCGCGGGATTCGAGGATTGCCGCCAGGGAGGCGGCAGCGATACCTTTGCCAAGGGAGGAGACAACACCGCCAGTGACAAAGATGTATTTGGTCATGCCCGCCTTTCGGCCCACATGTCGCGGAATAATAGCACACGCGACCCGGCCTGCAGAGAAAAGTTTACACGCGACAGCACAACCGAGCGCGTCGCTCCTGAACTACGCATGCTGCGGCTGCCCTCCGCGGGCGAGGAACAACCAGGTCTCGACCACGGTGTCCGGATTGAGCGAAATGCTGTCGATGCCCTCTTCCACCAGCCACTGCGCAAAATCGGGATGATCCGACGGGCCTTGCCCGCAGATGCCGACATACTTGCCGGCCTTGCGGCAAGCGACGATCGCCATGCGCAGCAGCGCCTTCACCGCCGGATCGCGTTCGTCGAACGAGCCGGCGACGATGCCCGAATCGCGATCGACGCCGAGTGTGAGCTGCGTCATGTCATTGGAACCGATCGAGAATCCATCGAAGTGCTGCAGGAACTCCTCGGCCAGCAGCGCGTTGGACGGGATCTCGCACATCATGATGACGCGCAAGCCGTTCTCGCCGCGCTTCAAGCCGTTCGCGGCCAGCAGGTCGATCACTTGTGCGGCCTCGGTCACGGTGCGCACGAACGGTACCATGATCTCGACATTGGTGAGCCCCATTTCGTCGCGCACATTCTTGAACGCGCGGCACTCGAGCTCGAAGCAGTCGCGAAAGCTCGGATCGATGAAGCGGGAGGCGCCGCGAAAGCCCAGCATCGGGTTTTCTTCGTGCGGCTCGTAGCGCTGTCCGCCGAGCAGGCTGGAATACTCGTTGGACTTGAAGTCCGACAGGCGCACGATCACCGGTTTGGGTGCAAATGCGGCCCCCAGCGTGGCAATGCCCTCGGTCAGCTTCTCCACGTAGAACGTCTTGGGATCGGGATAGCCGGCGATACGCGCCTCGACTTCCTTGCGCAAATCGACCGGGATATTCGGATAGGACAGCACCGCCTGCGGATGAATGCCGATCATGCGCGCGATGATGAACTCCAAGCGCGCGAGCCCGATGCCCGCGTTGGGCAAGCGCTGGAAGTCGAATGCCAGCTCTGGATTGCCGACATTCATGCTGATCTTCACCGGTGGCTTCGGCATAGCGTCGACCGCCAGATCGACCACCTCGACTTCGAGCTCCCCATGGTACACGTGGCCGGTGTCGCCTTCGGCGCAGCATACGGTCACCTGCTCGCCCTCGGGCAATTGCTCGGTGGCGTCGCCGCAGCCGACCACCGCCGGAATGCCGAGCTCACGTGCAATGATCGCCGCGTGGCAGGTGCGCCCACCGCGATTGGTGACGATCGCCGCAGCTTTCTTCATCACCGGTTCCCAGTCCGGGTCGGTCATGTCGGTGACCAGCACATCGCCCGGCTCCACGCGCGCCATCTCGCTCGCATCTTCCACCAGACGCACCGGACCGATGCCGATGCGATTGCCAATCGCGCGCCCGGACACCAGGATCTCGGAGCGCTCCTTCAGGCGGTAGCGCTTCTGCGTGTCGATCTGCGCATTGGCTTTGACCGTCTCGGGCCGCGCCTGCAGGATGTAGAGCTTGCCGTTGAGTCCGTCACGCCCCCACTCGACGTCCATCGGGCGGCCGTAGTGCTTTTCGATGATCAACGCATAGCGCGCCAGCTCTTCTATATCGGCGTCGCCTATGCAGAAGCGGCGCCGGTCCGCCTCGGGCACATCGAGGGTCAACACCGAGCGGCCGGCCTCGCGCTTGTCCGAAAACACCATCTTGATCGCCTTCGATCCGAGGCTGCGACGCAGGATCGAACGGCGCCCGGCTTCGAGCGCCGGCTTGTAGACGTAGAACTCGTCGGGATTGACCGCGCCCTGCACCACGGTCTCGCCCAGGCCGTAGCTCGCCGTGATGAACACAACACGATCGAAGCCGGACTCGGTATCCAGAGAAAACATCACGCCGCTGGCGGCGAGGTCGCTGCGCACCATGCGTTGAACGCCCGCGGACAACGCCACGTTGGCATGGTCAAAGCCCTTGTGAACGCGATAGGAGATCGCACGGTCGTTATACAGGGAAGCGAACACGCGCCGGACCGCCACCAGCATGTTGTCGATGCCACGGATGTTCAGGAAGGTCTCCTGCTGGCCGGCAAAAGACGCGTCCGGCAGATCTTCCGCGGTTGCGGAAGAGCGCACGGCGAAGGACACGTCGTCGCCACCGTTCTCGCGCAGCCTCGTGTACGCGTCGCGGATCTCGGCTTCCATGCGTGCGGGCAGCGGCGCCTCCACGATCCAGCCACGGATGCTCGCTCCGGTTTTGGCAAGGGCGCGCACATCGTCCACATCGAGCGACTTCAGCGCCTCGTCGATACGCTTGGCGAGGCCGCCCTGCGCCAGAAAATCCCGATACGCGGCTGCGGTCGTGGCGAATCCACCGGGCACCCGGATCCCCAGGTGCGAGAGCTGGTTGATCATTTCGCCAAGAGAGGCGTTTTTTCCGCCCACGCTGCTCACGTCTTGCATGCGCAGCTGGTCGAGCGGGAGCACGTAGGTATCGTTCATCGAGTTCCTTATGTTTCTGGTCAGGTGGCCAGCGAAACGAACGCACCTGCGTGAGTCGCGGCAAAGCGTGCTATTTTACCGGCCAGCCTTCAGCTTTGCACCGGCTTTGGAGGATCGTCGCCGGCGGCGTGCGCCACTGATAGCTCTCAGGTCTCTTCAGCGTTCCGGCGCATCCCTCAGGCACATTGCAACGACGGGTTTCGAAATGAGTGTCAAGCGCAGCGCATTTTTCGTATCCGACCGCACTGGCATCACCGCCGAGATGCTCGGTCACAGTCTGCTTACGCAGTTCGATCAGGTGGCGTTCACCGAGACCACGCTGCCGTTCATCGACACGCCGCAGAAAGCGGAGCAGGCGGTGAGGGAGATCGATCAGGCGGGGGTGCGCGACGGCACGCGCCCGATCGTAATCAGCACCCTGGTCGATATCGAAGTGAGTGCCGTGCTGGCGAAGGCCGATGCGCTGGTGCTCGATTGTTTTCAGGTCTTCATCGCACCGCTCGAACAGGAATTCGGCGTGCGCTCGTCGCATGCAGTGGGCCGCTCGCACAGCGCGATCAACTCCAGCTACTTCCGGCGTATCGAGGCGGTGAACTTCTCGTTGAGCTACGACGATGGCCAGGCCACCAAGGAGCTCAACAACGCCGATGTCATTCTGATCGGCGTATCGCGATGCGGGAAGACGCCGACGTGCCTGTATCTGGCCCTGCAATATGGTATTCGCGCGGCGAACTATCCGCTGATTCCCGAAGACTTCGGCACCATGCGCCTGCCTTCGCAGCTGCGCCCCTGGCGCAGCAAGCTGTTCGGCCTCACCATCCTGCCCGACCGTCTGCATGCGATCCGCAGTGAGCGGCGGCCGGGCAGCAAGTATGCAGAGCTGTCCAACTGCTTGTCGGAGGTGCGCGAGTCGGAGGCGTTGATGCGCAATGAAGGCCTGCCTTACCTGGATACGACGTACCGCTCGATCGAGGAGCTCGCCAGCACGATCATGCATCAGGCGAGCTTGCAGCGGCATATTTACTGAGGCCTACACCCATTTACTACCCTACACCCAACACAGAGGCACAGAGAGCACAGAGTACACAGAGCAAGTGAGACATGCCGATTGGAGCAGAAACCATTCGGGAGCACCCGCCGCTTCAACTCTCGTCCTCCTCTGTGAACCTCTGTCTCCTCTGTGCCTCTGTGTTGAGGTTTGGAAGTTAACGGTTAAAGGTGTAGCGCGATCCGCCCCAGGATCGCCACAGCCACCGTCGCCAACCCCAGGATCAAATTGAACCCGACAAGCTTGCGGATCTGAGCCAACGCCGCGCCGCCCGCCGGCCAGTCCTTCGCCTGCACCGCGCGGGTAAGGCGCTTGAACGGCGCGAAGAACACGTGCGCGAAGATCAGCATCATCGCCAGCCCGATGCCCAGCATGATGTGCACAGAAGTGCCGACACTTTTCAGGCCGCCCAGCAAGCTGAGCATCCACACGCTGCTCAGGATGATCAGCCCCACCGCTACCCAGACCCAGGTGAAGAATCGCGACAGCGTCGCCTGCCACAGCGGCAGGCGTTGCGGCGGCTCGAGCAGCGCCGCGGCTGCCGGCCGCAGGGTCACATAGGCGAAGAACATGCCGCCCACCCAGACGACGACGCCGAGCAGGTGGAGAAATCGGGCTATTTCCATTTTGCTTCCTTAATTTACACCTCAACACAGAGGCACGGAGGACACAGAGAGCACAGAGAGCACAGAGCAAGATGAGAGAAGCAATCCGGTGCGTTGTTTTCTCTGTGTCCTCTGTGTCCTCTGTGCCTCTGTGTTGGGTTTAGAAGAGAACCCCCTGCATCAGCAGCTCTCGCACCGGCGCGAAGGTGCGCCGGTGGAACTCGCACACCCCATGCGCGCGCAGCGCGCTCAAATGCTCTGGCGTGGAATAGCCTTTGTGTTTATCGAACCCATACTCCGGGCGCAGCGCATGCAGCCCGCACATGTACGCATCGCGAGCGGTCTTGGCCAGGATCGAGGCGGCGGAAATCGAGCGCACGCTGGCATCACCACCCACGATGGCACGGCAGGGCAGTGAGATCGGCGGCAGCTGATTGCCGTCGACCAGCACCTCGTGCGGCGTTACGCTGAGCGCGGCAACGGCCCGGCTCATCGCCAGCAAGCTCGCTCGCAGGATGTTGATCTCGTCGATCTCTTCCACGCTGGCGCTGGCGATGGCATAGGCCAGCGCGCGCTCTCTGATGCGGCCGGCCAGCACTTCCCGTCGCTCGGGCGTGAGCACTTTCGAATCGGCCAGCCCCCGGATCTGACGGGCCGGATCGAGAATTACGCACGCCGCATACACCGGCCCCGCGAGCGGCCCGCGCCCGGCTTCGTCCACCCCGCAAACCAGCAGCGGTGGAGCGTCCATGTTCAGGTGCCCCCTGCTTCGCCGTGAGCCGCTGACGCACCCGTCGCAACCTGCGCCGCGCGCAACATCGGCAGCAGCGCTGCCGCCAGCTTCTCGGACGCGTTTTGCCGCAGTCGCTCGTGAATCGCCTGGAAAACTTTTCCCTGACGCTCTCTCACTTCCTTGTCGAACATGAAATTCAAGAGCGCCTGGCACAGCACTTCAGGTGTCGCCTCGTCCTGAAAAATTTCGGGCACGATGAAGCGGCCCGCCAGAATGTTGGGCAGCGACGCATACGGCACGAGCACTTTGGATCGTCCAATCCACCAGGACAGCGGCGGAACCTTGTACGTCACCACCATCGGACGCTTCAACAGCGCACACTCCAGAGCGGCGGTGCCCGATGCCAGCAGCACGCCATCGGCGGCGGTCATCGCCATGTGCGCATGCCCGAACAGAATGGTGAGCGGCAGATTCTCTGCGCCGGCGCGGTACAGCTCGTCTTCGAACTGGCGGCGCGTTTCCCGACTCAGGAGCGGCACCAGGAATTGCGCGTTGTTGAGCTGGCGATGAATGAGCGTGGCCGTGTCGATGAAGAGCCGGGCCATGTACTTGAGCTCGCTCTGCCGACTGCCGGGGAGCAAGGCAATGACATTGCGCGCAGGCGGGATCTTGAACTGCTCACGCGCGCCCTCGCGGTCGGGCTTGTCGGGGAGCATGTCCGCCAGCGGATGCCCCACGTATGCCGCCGCGATGCCGGCCTTATCGTAGATCTCAGGCTCGAACGGAAACAGGCACAGCACCTTGTCCGTGCTGCGCTTGATGCCGTTGATTCGCTCGGCGCGCCAGGCCCACAGGGACGGGCTCACGTAATGCACGGTGGCAATGCCATGCGCGTGCAGCGCGCGCTCGAGGCCCAGGTTGAAATCTGGCGCATCGACGCCAATGAATAGATCCGGCGGCTCGGCGATCAGGCGTTTGCGCATATCGTTGCGGATCCGGATGATCTCGGGCAGCCGATGCAGGACTTCGACATAGCCGCGCACCGCGAGCGCTTCGGACGGATACCACGGCTCGAATCCGGCGCTTAGCATCTTCGGCCCGCCGATGCCGATGAAGCGAGCGCCCGTCAGGTGTGGCTTGAGCGCACGAACGAGATGGGCGCCCAGCAGATCCCCGGAGGCCTCGCCTGCCACCATGGCGATGCGGACACCACTGCCTGCAGCGGCTTCCATTCGGCTACCCGGTTCGCTCTTGCTCGTTCATCATCGGCTGCCGTTGTGTGATTGTTCGCCGGTGGCTAGAGGTCGGCCGTCTCGGCGGCATGCGCATGCTGCCCGCAACCTACCGTCAGCGAATGATTCCGCGCTCGCTGGACGCGAGAAAATCGGACAGCACGCGCAGCGGCTCACACTCTTGCGCCTGTTCGGCGATGGCACGCCTGGCCTCATCGAAGCCCAGCCCGGAGCGGTACAGTGTCTTGTAGGCACGCCGAATGCTCTCGATCGCGGCAGCATCGAAGCCCCGGCGCTTCAAGCCTTCTGAGTTGATGCCATGCGGCTCCGCGGGACTGCCGGCCGCCATCACGAAGGGCGGCACATCGCGCAGTATTATCGACCCCCCCTGGGTAAAAGCCTGCGCACCGATGCGGCAGAACTGATGCACCAGCGTGTGGCCGCCCAGTATCGCGTGATCGTCGATCAACACATGGCCAGCGAGCCCCACGCTGTTGGCGAGGATCGTATGGCTGCCGATCTGGCAGTCGTGCGCCAGATGCACGTAGGCCATGATCCAGTTGTGGCTGCCTACCCTGGTGACGCCGATGTCCTGCGCCGTGCCT
>JBGQKF010000238.1:0-6980 GCA_041499435.1 Gammaproteobacteria bacterium | reverse complement strand
ACGATCTCGCAGTTTCGCATTGGTAACTTTGGTTTCAACTACATAACTGACGGCGACTGGCGAATCGACGGGCTCGGGAATCGCGCTCCGGACAGCGCATTTGTGTTCCGCGCGGCAACTGCACCCGAAGGTGACATCAACTTTCAGTTCGGCAAGGATCAGATGAGGAGACGCGGCTGCGCTCCTAACTATAACTTCATGCAGATTTACGTCAAAGCAGTAACCGCACATAATCAACATCGGCCCGCACCCGACCAATCCATTCGTGCGGCGAACCGAGCAAGCTCAAACCCCTGCATTGACAAAGGAGTGAATGATGGAACAGCTTCATGCCTTAGGATACCTTCCTGACGTTCCGAAGGTCGAGGACTACGACGAACAACACCCCGCGGTTGCCCCGCTCCTGCAAAAGACTACACTCGCACATCGAGTCGCTGCAACCGTCAAGGCGATGGGCGTCGAAGCGGGCGGACGCAAGGAAGCGGCCGCACCGGCGGCAGCGCCGGCCCACGTTGATCTCAGACAGTACTTCTCCCCGATCGAGGATCAAGGAGCGCTCGGATCGTGTACAGCGAATGCCGCCGTGGGACTTCTCGAGTATTTCGAACGCAAGGCGAACGGCAAATTCACCGATGCCTCGCGGCTGTTCCTCTACAAGACTGAGCGCGATCTTCTGGGCTGGACGGGCGATACCGGCGCGTACCTGCGCACCGCTATGGAGGCTCTGGCATTGTTTGGCGCACCGCCGGAGCGCTACTGGCCCTATGACGCCCGCCCGCCAGCCAGCAACACGCGCTACGATGTGGAACCGCCCGCGTTTTGTTATGCCTTCGGAGCAAACTATCAGGGGTTGAAGTACTTCCGACTGGACCCTGCCGGCACAGCTGCTGCGCAAGCTCTCAGCAACATAAAAGCTTATCTGGCCGCCGGCTTTCCGAGCATGTTCGGATTCCCAGTATACCCGGAGTACGATAATCCGCTCGCTGGCGGGCTCGTGGCGTATCCGGGTCCCGGCAGCCGCTCGCGCGGCGGCCACGCGAACGTCGCAGCCGGCTACGACGACAATCTGATGATCGGTGCCGACAAGGGCGCGCTGCTGATACGCAATTCCTGGGGAACCGGGTGGTCCAACGCCGGCTATGCCTGGATGTCGTACAAATATGTTACGCAGGGCCTGGCCAACGACTGGTGGAGTCTGATCTCCGCCAAGTGGGTCGATACCTCGGTGTTCTGATACACCTTCGCTCGCCTGGGCGGGTGGCGCGTAACCAGAATACGCGCCAAATCCGCCCGGGTGCGCGAGACGATGGGTCAGGCTGCGCGAGAGGATACGTTGGCGGATTCAAGTTCGAACCGCACTACATCGGCAGTACAAGGCTGCCCTGAGAGCCCCATGTCAGCCAGGCTCTGCGATCCGCAACTCGCGCCTCGACGCTATGGGATCGGGCATTTTCCTTTCGCATCGCCATCGCTATCGCGTGCCGCGGCCGGGGCCGCGTGTGCCTTGAGATAGGCGATACCTGGCCGCATTGCATTTTTCCAGGCGTCGATGACAGCGTCGCTCTCGCCGGAGAATTCGCGCAGCGTATCGAGCAGGGATTGCGCGAATTTGTCGAATTGCTCAGGGGTCACGCGCAGCGCTCGATGATGGGCAGCGACCTTGCCCAGCACAGTCGGCTCGACCGTGAGTTGATCGCGGAAGTTGAGGAGATAGTTGAGCGCGGCGTGCAGCTTGGCGTATTGGCTTTCGAGGTTGCCGAACATGCTGTGCGCCTCGGCGCAGTGTTTAAAGAAGCGTTCGTAGAAGGCCGCATAGAACTCGGGTCTGTTTTCGCAGCTTCTCTGATAGCTGCGCTTGGCGATGACGACGTCCTCGGGCTCGAGGCGTGCCAGGCTGGCGGCAACTTCAGCCAGGTTGCTGAAGCGGCTCGCGGGCCGCGCTTCGAGCATGCGCAGGAGGATCGCCGTGAGTGCGGGGTGGTGCTCCTTCCATGCGCCGAGAAAAGCGGCCGGCTGTTCGAAAAATGCCCGCTTGCGCTCGAGGTCCGCGGCGCAATGCACGGTAACGGGCGGGGCGCCCTGAAGCATCTCGACGGCCAGCAGTGCCAGCGAATACTGGTCGGAGTGATGCGTATAGGGCTGGCCCTGATACTGCTCGGGCAGCAGATACGTTGCCATGCGCGAGTCGCGTGGCAGATAGCCGCCAGGCGCGCTGCCGATGGACAAGTAGCTCGAGAGGCTCGCGGCCGGCAGGCGCAGCTGTGCCCGACACTCGTCATAGAACACATCGTCGGAGGTGATCACGCCATATAGCAGACCGATGTCGTGGGACTCCTGCAGCGCCGCCGATAGCTCGCCGATCAAGCGCGCGACCTCGTCGACGCCGAACGGTCGCGCGCGGCGCTTCAAGTGCCAGCTTAGTGTCGGCGGTTTGACGTACTCGAGGATCAGGCATTGCGGCTCCCGGTCGAGCAACGCGTGATGCAGCCGCGAGAAACATGCATGCGTCAGCCGTTTGGTTTTCTCTATGGCCTGGCTGTAGTGCTTCACCTGGCCACGAATCGGAGAGTCGACCAGCGCCTTGATCACCACCGGGTCGCCGCGCATCGTGCCGCGGTATACGATGGAAAAATCGCCGCCACCGATCGGCTCGCCGAGCACGACATTGAGATCGGTCGGCATCACACTGTCGATCTCGGCGGTCAGACGATCGCGCTGTTTGTCCGACACGCGCGTGAGCTGCCCGGCATCCACGACCAGCTTTTCGCAGATCTGCTTGATCGCCTGATTGCGCTTGCGCGGCGTCAGCAGCTTGAGCGGCTGATCGACCGGCCAGGCCGCCTGCAGCGGCGCGAGCTTGGACCACGCAAACAGCTCATCGCTGAGCGGCACCCAATAGATCTTGAGACCACCGTCCTGATGGCGTTGAAGTATCTTCGGCAGCTCGACTGCGTTGACATAACCGGAGTTGAGGAAGCTGTCCGATACCAGCAGCAGCACCGCGCTGGCCGAAGCAAGCTGCTGTTCGATGCTGGCATGCCAATCCTGTCCCGCCGCGATGTCTTGATCGGACAAGACATTGAGCCGGTCGCTCAGCGCCGGTGCGAGCTTGTCCTTGAAGCGCTTGAGCCAGATTGCGTCTTCGTGAGCATAGCTGATGAAGATGCAGCGACGGATCGAAGAGGCGGGCGCGGCGGGTCGCCGGAAAGGAGTGACCGTGGACAGCGTCGCTGGCATGGGCGCCTCGCTCGGTTGATGACTGCAGCCGGATACAGCGGACGTCACTCGATGGACCTCGGATCGAGTGTGTGCGAAGGATAGATGTGCTCGTTCGCCGGAGCAATCTAACCTTGGTAATAGTTGGGCTCAGCGACCAGGCTTCAGAGTCTGGCTTATGTTGTAGCGGCATGCCCAGCGAGTGAAATGCGAGACGCGCACAAAACAGCGTCGCCTCGCCTCCATCCGCACCTGACGCAACGCGCGTCGCAAGACTTGATCAGAGCTTCCCTAGCGCGCGTCGACCTCGATGACCCGCGTCTCGATCGGCGCGGTCTCCCAGCGGCGCTTGAGTTGAAAATGGAGGTCGAAGCGCCCGGCGTGATCGGCCTGCAGATGAAACACCTGCGTGCCGCCGTCGCCGATAGCCGCTCCTGGCGGCAGCTTGAAGTCCCTTCCCAAAAGCCGCACGCCAGCGGGAGCTGATACGAGCTCCCAGCTGTAGCCGGTGGTCGGATTGGCGCCCAGCTCCACGTCGAACGGGGCGCCCACTGCTACGGTCAACACGGGAGCATTCTTAAGCGTACCACTTGTGATACATCGCCGAGTCGGTACCCTCGACGAAGCAGTCGAGTCGGCCCGAGGCCCACGAGCTGACGCCGACGCCCGACGACAGCAGGCCGCCCAAGTCTTCTTCGCCGCTCCAAAGCGTCTTGATGTCGATGATTGGCATGTTTGCCCCTTGGGTTGGCTAAAAGAACTCTTCAGTCTCGTTTCGTCATGTATTGAAGCTTACCAGTGCGTCACTTACAGATCGCATACCGATGGTCCGAAAATTCTTACGTTGGTGTGACACGGCACGACTCTGATATATGCCGTGCCCCATGACGGTCGATTCCGGTCGCTCGCATTGATTGTTGAAGCACAGATCCCAACGGGCTCACGCCAACAGCTTTCGAGTCAAACCGGCAGAACATCGCACCGACAGTTTGTCGGCGGTCTTCAATAATCTGGTCGAGCGTGAGGATCTCACCCGCAGCTCCGAGGCAGCTGTGCGGCCCGCCTGGCGCGGCAGAAAGCGCTATCCCGCATCTCCCTTTTCTTCGGCTGCAATTCCCTATACTGTTTATGGGTGGTGCTGGGGGAGGCGATGTGACAGCCGGGGCCGGGCATGAGTATGACGTCTTCGTCAGCTATGCCCATGCAGACAACGAGATTCCCGAGAACTCCCTGGCCAAGTCGGGCTGGGTAACCACGCTCGCCCAGAATCTGAACACAGCGCCGAACGTCTACAAGAAAAAGCTCTTCATCGACCATCAGCTCAAGCCGGCTGATGTTTTCAGCGAGGAGCTGCTCACCAAGGTTGAAAACAGCAAACTGCTGGTCCTGCTCCTGTCACAGAACTACATCGACTCCCTGTGGTGCGGCAAGGAGCTCGATCATTTCGTCCACACGCATGCGAACGATCCCGACAAACCGGCCGACGTCTTCGTCGTCGAGCTGTTTCCCTACGAGACGTTCACCCAGGTACCGGTCAATATCCAGAATCTACGCAAACGTCTGATCCATGCGAAGTTCTGGCATCAACCGGCGGATTCCGCGTCGCCGGTCCTTGCGGGCTATCCCACGCCGATGGAAAGCGGTCTGGAAAAGCACTACTGGCGCGTGCTCAACGAACTGCAGGTTGCAGTCGACTCTCGGCTTCGGGCTATGAAGGCGATGTCATCCAATACAGCGCAGACCTCGTCGCCCAATACTGGTACCACGCCGGGCCAACGACGTGCAGCCTCATCCATCGGCACCGTCTTGTTGGCTGATGTTACCGATGATCTTGAGGCCCAACGCAATGCGGTCAAAGCTGCATTGGAGCCGGAAGGTGTAGCTGTGGTACCGGTGGGCGACTATGTGGGATTGTCGGTACAGGAGTTCGAAACCGCTGTGGCGCGAGATCTCGAGCAGAGCTTGCTCTTTGTCCAACTGCTCTCGCCGACCGCAGGCCGCAAAGGGAAGGGGTTCGCAGCGCCGCTGCCGCAACTCCAATTCCAGCGTGCGATCACCGCGAATCTGCCAATCGTGCAATGGTGCGAGCAGCTCCCAAGTCCCGGGCAGATCGTCGATGTCGCTCACGCCGGACTCTTCGAAACGGAATTTCTGCGCGTGACTAACCTGCCTGCCTTTCAGAGTGAGGTGGTCGACTGGCTGAAGGCACGACTGGCGCGAGAGCAAACAGCGCCCCAACCGGCGCCGACCGCCGGCAAGAAGCTGATCTTCATCGACGACATTGCCGGTGCACCGGCACTTAACCAGAAGCTGCTCGGTATCGTTCGTAGTGCGAATTGCGATATCCGCAGCCTGCCGCCGAGGGCGCGCTTAGGCAGCGACGGCATCGACATCAAAGAGATGCTGCGGCCCTGCCGCGCGGGCATCACGATCTACGCGGATCGATCAAAGGTCGACACGGTCTACAACCGTCTCGTCTTTTTCCTGAACCAGATCGCCGAAGCGAGTCTTCCGCTCGCGCGCTGGGCCGTGTACCTGGAGCAAGGCACCGTCGCCACTGACATCGGGATCGTGTCCGACGACGTGGTGCCGATCGATGAGCAGGGCCTGGTCGGCTTTCTGCGCGGGCTATAGCGATGAAGCGCATCATCCTCGAACTGCCCGCGCCCTATGTCGGTCTGCGGCCCTTCGTTGAGAGAGATGCGCTGCTGTTCTTCGGGCGTGGCGCCCATGTCCGCGATCTGCTGAGCAAGCTCGAAGGCAAGCAGCGCTTCATCGCCGTGCTCGGCGCATCGGGCACCGGAAAATCGTCCCTGGTACGCGCGGGCCTGGTCCCGGCGCTACATCGTGGCGAGCTTGCTGCCGCGGGGTATAGCTGGAACATCTGCATTTTCAAGCCCGGCGATGCGCCGCTCAGCAACCTGGCCAACGAGCTCGCGAAAGACCCTCGCTGGCTGGACGGCGAGGACCGTGCGATGGCGGTTTCAGCGCTAAGGTCGTCGCTGGCTTCGAGCCCTCTCGCGCTCGCAAATCTGTATCGAGAGAAATCCGGCGCTCTCGGTGATCAGGCTCTGCTTCTGGTCGTGGACCAGTTCGAGGAGATCTTCCGTTATCGGCAGAAGAACGCAGATGAAGCCGAAGCGTTCATCAAACTGTTGTTGCGCACGGCCTCCGAGGACGTACCGATCTACGTCGTCTTCACCATGCGCTCGGACTTCCTCGGCCACTGCGTGGCGTTCTTCGGTCTGCCCGAGGCGATCAACAGCGGCATCTATCTCACCCCCCAGCTCGGTCCCGATCAGTTGAAGTCGGTGATCGCCTCGCCGCTCGGGTTGGTCGGAGGTGAAATCGATCCGGTGCTGGTGAACAAGCTGGTCAATACGCTGGAAGGTGAAGACGCGCTGCCCATTCTCGAGCACGCACTGCTGCGAATGTGGAATCGCGCGCGCGCTGAGGAGCGCAGACGCATCGAGCAAAGCGATTTCGAAGCCGTCTGCGCACCGCTCGATGGGCCGGTGCGAGTTGGTGGCAAGTGGCGTGCGCCCCCCAGTCACCCGATGCTCGCCTTCGCGATCGACAATCACGCTTCCGAGCTATACGACGCGCTCACGCCGCAGCGTCAGAGAATCGCGCGCCAGCTGTTCCTCGCGCTGGTCGAGCGGCGCGAAGGCCGGGACGTGCGCCGTCCGCAGGAACTGCAAGCGCTGGTAGAGCAAGTGGGCGAGCAAGAGCGCGAGAATCTGGTGGCGTTGATCAATGTATTT
>JBGQKF010000237.1:0-7050 GCA_041499435.1 Gammaproteobacteria bacterium | reverse complement strand
CGCAATCGCGCCTTGTCGCCCACGCTGTCGAAAGCGCAACTGCAGGCGCTGCAAGCCCGCATTCGCCCGCATTTTCTGTTCAACAGCATCAATGCAGTGTTGAGCCTGATGCGGCTGGAGCCCAAGCGCGCCGAAACCGCGCTCGAAGACCTGGCCGACCTGTTCCGCGTGCTGATGGCCGATAACCGCGATCTCACGCCGTTTGCGAACGAGGTCGAGCTTACCCGGCAGTACCTGGCGATCGAGGAGCTGCGGCTGGGCGAGCGTCTGACAGTCGAATGGCATACCGAGAACATGCCGGCGGATGCGCTGATCCCGCCGCTGGTGCTGCAGCCGATGGTGGAGAACGCCGTGTATCACGGCATCGAGCCGCATGCGGAAACGGGCGTGATCAGCATCAACATCTACAAGGTGCGCGACGAAGTCCACCTGGTTCTGCGCAACCCGTATCGGGCGCATGGCGATCACCATGCCGGCAACAAGATGGCACTTGGCAACATCAAGGAGCGCCTGGCTTTGCACTTCGACGCCGAAGCGGGTTTGCGTACCACCGTTTCGGACAACGCCTACCAGGTGCACATCGTGATTCCGTACCGGCGAGCGCCGCGTTGAGAGACTATGACGACCACTAAACAAGGACAGGCGTTGCGCGTCGTCATTGCCGATGACGAAGCGCCCGCGCGCAGCCGTCTGCGCGATCTGCTGGAAGACTGTGCCGCGACGCTGGCGCTCGAGCTGGTGGGCGAAGCCGCCAACGGCCGTGCGCTGCTGCACCTCCTGGAGCAGACACAGGCCGACGTGGTCCTGCTCGACATCCGCATGCCGGAGATGGATGGCATCGAAGTCGCGCAGCATCTGCAGAAGCTGCCCGATCCCCCCAGCATCATCTTCACCACGGCCTATGATGCGTACGCGCTCAAGGCCTTCGAGCTGCATGCGGTGGACTATCTGGTGAAGCCGATTCGCCTGCGGCGCTTATTCGACGCCTTGTCACGCGTGCGCACCATCACGCCGCTCAGCCTCGACGTGCTGCAGAAGCTGACGCCGGAACCGCGCCGGCATCTGGCGGTGCAGGAGCGCGGGCGCGTGGTGCTGGTGCCGGTCGACGAGATCTTGTTCATGCGCGCCGAGTTGAAGTATGTGACCATTCGCACTGCCGAACGCGAGCATCTGCTCGAAGAGTCGCTCACCCGGCTGGAGCAGGAGTTCGGCGAGCGCTTCGTGCGCATTCATCGAAGCTGCCTGGTGGCGCGCGAATATGTCGAGAGCTTCGAACGTCAGTCCGAAGGCGATGCCGAAGGACAATGGGTGGTGAAGCTGCGCGGACTGGACGATCGCTTGCCGGTGAGCCGCCGGCAGCAGCACGTGATCAAGGAGTTTGGGAGGACTTAGATGCGTTTTGCGGTGCATGTCGCGGCAAGCATTCTGGCGTGTAGCGCTGCGGCATCGTATGCCGGCGAGCTGTTCGAGGGGCTGGGCCCCGAGCTGATCGGCAGCGAGCTCACCGCCGTCCTGGAGGGCGCGGAGCTCGGGTGCAAGCAGGATAGCGCTGACGCATCGCTGCGGCGCTGTCAACCGCTGCCCGGAGCGCTGGACACCCTCGGGGGCGCAAAGATTACCAACGCCGAGGCTGTGTTCGTCGACAAGCATCTCGCGCTGGTCACCGTGTATTTCTCCGAACGCGACTTCCCGAAAGTGCTTGCGTATGTCGCACCGAAGCTGGGCGAAGCGCAGGACTGGACCGTCACCATCCGCGGCGGCATGAACGCCGGCTTCAAGGATCAGATTTACATCTGGGAGCAGGAACATCTGCATGCGCTGATGCAGCAGTTCGATCTCAAGATCGATCGCGCTTCGCTGACGTACGGCTCTCCGCGTGCGATGGCCGAGGTGCTCAAGCGCGTCAAGGCGACGCCGCCGGGCGGCGTGCGCGATTTGTAGCAGCTAAACACTAAACCTCAACACAGAGGCACCGAGGACACGGAGGCACACGGAGAAAACCAAATACGTGAATAGAATCTCGTGTTTGATTGACGTCCACACGACCGGCGAACGGATCCATTTCCTTGCTTTTTGACGAGCGTTGTTTTTCTCTGTGTGCCTCTGTGTCCTCTGTGCCTCTGTGTTGGGTTTAGTCAGTTAGCCTTTTTTCTCGGTCTTTTCAGCCGCAGGCGCAGCGGGTTTCTCCACCTTCGGCGCCTCCTTGATGACCCGCACTTGTGTCCCGGCGGTCAGCGAATCCGACGGATTCACGATGACCGATGCATTGGGATCCAGGCCGGAGACGATTTCCACTTCCGTGCCGAAATCGCGCCCGATAACCACTTTGGCGAGCGCGACCTTCTGATCGTTCTGCAACACGGCGACCTGCGTGCCATCGGGCCGGAACAGCAGGGTGTTGATCGGCACGACCAGCGCCGGGCGGCTTGACTCCGCCTTGATGTGCACCTGAGCATAGGCGCCCGGCATGAGCTCGCCCTTGGGATTGTCCAGATCCACTTCAGTGAGCATGGTGCGCGTAGCGGCGTCGATTGCATTGCTGGTACGCACGACCTTCCCAGCGAAACGCCGGTCCGGGAACTCGCCCAGCGTCAGCTCTGCAGGCGTGCCGGGTAAGGTATCGCGCGAGTAGGCTTGAGGCACATTCACATACACGCGCAGGCGATCGATCGCGGCGATGTGAAACAGCTCCCTGCCTGTACCACTACTGCCCGCATCGATCAGCGCGCCGACGTCGGTGTTGCGCAACGTCACCACTCCTGCGAACGGCGCGTAGATTTTCTTGAACGCCTGCATTTTCTCCAGGCGCGCGACATTGAAGCGTGCGCCTTCGAGTATGGCCTTCTTGGCCTGCGCGTCGCTGATCTTTTCGTCGGCTTCCTGCTTGGCCACCGAATCCGTGGTCAGCAGTTGTTGCCAGCGCACCGACGTCTTCTCGGCGAGCTGGTGATTGGCGGTTGCGGTGGCAAGATCGGCGCGCGCCTGCTGCAGCTGATCGTCGATCTCGGGCGTATCGATCTCGGCCAGCAGCTGACCCGCCTTCACGTGCGTGCCGATGTCTGCGTACCAGCGCTTCAGATAGCCGGTGGTGCGCGCATAAATCGGCGCTTCGGTGAACGGCTGAATGCTGCCGGGAAGCACCAGTTCCTGGGCGCCGTCGCGCGCCTTCGGCTTGATCACCGACACCGGGGGCACGTTGAGGCCCTGCGTCTCTTTCTTGAGCGCGTCCCGGGCTTCCAGCCTCGGCATGATGCCGAACACGAGAACGCCGCCGGCACACACGGCCACGATCACGGCGATCAGAATCCAGTAACGCGCCGAACCGCGCTCTCGCAGGTGGCCGATCAGGTGGGGAGCTTGCGCGACGCGGGGACTCGGTTGTTTTGTTCTTCTCATTTTCGTCATCCAGCGTTCGGCTCTGGTGCGTACAGATGCGGTTGACGGCGCAGGCGCCAGCCGTGAATCAGCGCAAATACCACCGGCACGAAGAACAGCGTAGCGATCGTGGCAAATAGCAGACCGCCGATTACGGCACGGCCGAGCGGTGCGTTCTGCTCGCCGCCTTCGCCCAGACCCAGCGCCATCGGCACCATGCCGATAATCATCGCCAGCGCCGTCATCAGCACCGGACGGAAACGTGTGAAGCCCGCTTCCACGGCGGCGGCGAACGCGTCGACATTATCGTGCAGCTGCTCGCGTGCAAAGCTCACCACCAGAATACTGTTCGCGGTGGCGATACCCATCGCCATGATTGCACCGGTCAGCGCCGGCACGCTCAGCGTGGTGTGCGTGAGAAACAGCATCCAGACGATGCCGGCGAGCGCCGCGGGCAGCGCGGTGATGATGATGAACGGATCGAGCCAGGATTGGAAGTTCACCACCATCAGCAGGTAGACCAGCACGATGGCGAACACCAGGCCATAGAGAAGGCCCTTGAACGACGAGTTCATGGTCTCGATCTGTCCACGCACGATGATCTGCGCACCCTTGGCCAGTTTGCCGCGACTCTCCTCCACAATCTTGTTCACCTCGTCGGCGATCGAGCCGAGATCGCGACCCTGCACCGAGCCGTACAGGTCGAGCACCGGCTGTACGTCGCGGTGGCTGATTACGGCGCGTTCGGACTCGCGTGTCACCGTGGCGAAGTTGGCGAGGATCTCTCCCTTCGCCCCGTTGGTGCCGTTGATCGGAATATTGGCAAGCGCCTGCAGCGAATCCATCTGGTACTGCGGGGTCTGAGTCACGATGTTGTAGCTCACGCCGTTCTTCGGATTGAGCCAGAACGAGGGGTTGGTCTGGAAGCTCCCTGAGAGTGCGATGAGGAGATTGCTCGCCACTTCGCGCTGCGAGTACCCGGCCTGCTGCGCCTTGGTACGGTCGACTGTGATCATCAGCTTGGGCTGATCGAACGGCTGCTGGATGCGCAGATCGACGATGCCGCTGACCTGCCGCAACTTTCCGAACAGCTCCAGCGCGAACGTGCGATTGGCCTGTATGTTGCGCCCAACCACCTGGATGTCGATCGGCGCGGGCAGACCGAAATTCAAAATCTGGCTGACGATATCGGCGGGCAGAAAATAAAACATCACGCCGGGAAACAGCTCGGGCAGTTGCTGGCGCAGCGCACGGATGTATTGCGCGGTAGGCTGGTGGCCCTCGTTCAAGGACACCTGGATGTCGGCATCGGCCGTTCCGATGGTGCCCGAATTGTTGTACGACATGTTGGTGCCGGACAGAGGTAATCCGATGTTGTCGATGATGGTCGACACCTCGGAGGTCGGAATGATGCGGCGCATTTCGGCTTCGACCAGATCGCACAGGCGCGCCGTTTCTTCGATGCGGGTGCCGGTCTTGGCGCGCAGATGCAGCTTGAACTGACCGGCATCCACGGTCGGGAAGAAGTCGCGGCCCACGAATGGCAGCAGCGCCGAGGACACGATACCGACGACCAGGAACAGCGCCATGAACAGCACCGGCGCGCTCATTGAGCGTTGCAGCAGGCCGCGATAGCTGTGCCGGACTCGATGGAACCAGCGCTCGAAGGCGTGGTGGCTCACCGCCAATGGATTCCAGCGCGAGGCCGGGCGATCGCCCTCGTGGGGTTGCACGTGCAGCATGTACTTCGCCAGAGTCGGGACTAAGGTCCGCGAGAAAAAGTACGACGCCAGCATCGCAAATACCACCGCCTCGGCGAGCGGCACGAACAGGTAACGCGCCACGCCGGTGAGCGAGAACATGGGCACGAACACGATGCAGATTGCCAGTGTGGACACGAAGGTCGGGACCGCGATCTGCTGCGCGCCGTCGATGATCGCCGCATCGAGCTCCTTACCCTGTTCCAGGTGCTGACTCATGTTCTCGATCGCGACCGTGGCATCGTCCACCAGGATACCGACGGCCAGCGCAAGCCCACCCAGCGTCATGATGTTGATGGTCTCGTTCAGCGCGAATAGCACGCAGATCGAGGTGAGGATGGCGAGCGGGATGGTAACGGCGATGATCAGAGTGCTGCGCCAGCTGCCGAGGAACAGCAGGATCATGAGCGCGGTCAGGCAACCGGCGATGATTGCCTCGTGTACCACCCCGTTGACCGCCGCGCGCACGAACACGGACTGATCGAGTGCAGTCTTGATATCGAGGTCCGCGGGTCGGCCGCCGATCTTGAGCAAGTCGAGCATGCCGGCGTGGATAAGAGGCACCTGGTCCTGCACGCGGGCGACGATGTCCAGCGTGGATGCGCGGCCGTATTTGAGGATGGTCACCAGAATCGCGCGCTGCCCGTCATGGCGCACCAGGTTGGTCTGCGGCTGGAAGCCGTCACGCACGTTAGCGACGTCGCGAACGTAGATGGTGCTGCCTCCGGTGGTCTTGATCGGCAGGTTGTTGAGCTCTGCCACCGCCTGCGGGCTGCCGTTCAAGGCGACGTCGTACTCCAGCGAGCCGATCTTGGCGGTGCCGGTGGGCAGGATCAGGTTCTGATTGTTGATCGTGTTCACCACGTCGAGCGGCGACAGGTTCTTCGCCTGCAGCGCGCGGGTGTCGATGTCGACCATCACCGTGCGGGTCTTGCCGCCGTACGGGAACGGCATGACGGCGCCCTGCACGGTGGCGAGTTGCGTGCGCATGAAGCTGTTGGCCAGATCGAACAGCTCGTGCTCAGCCAAGGTCTTGCTGGAGAGTGCGAGCTGCAGAATCGGCACCGTAGAGGCGCTGTATTGCAGAATCAACGGCGGCTGCGCCCCGGGCGGGAAAGACTGCAGCATGGTCTGCGCGATGGCGACGATCTGCGCGAGCGAGGTGGGGATGCTGGCCCCCTGGTGGAAGAACACCTTCACCACCGCCACACCATTGACCGTTTGCGACTCGATGTGCTCGATGTCGTTCACCGTCGCGCTCATCGCCCGCTCGAATTGCGAAGTGATGCGCCCTTCCATTTCTTCCGACGCGAGACCGGTATAGCGCCAGATCACGCTCACCACCGGGATGTTGATTTGCGGAAAGATATCGGTGGGCATGTTGTAGATCGACAGCGGCCCCATGATCAGGATCAGCAGACCCAGAACGATGAAGGTGTAGGGCCGGCGCAAGGCCAGCTGGACGATCCACATAGAGTTCTTCGAGCGGCGCTAAGCGGTCGCCCGCAAGCCTGCACGCCGGCGCGGCTGACAGCCGCTGGGCTGGGCAAGGATCAGGGCGCGAGTGGCCATGTTGCGATATCGGAAAACGAAAAGCCGCACGCGCTCAGGTTCGTGCGGCCTAAAGATGATAGCAGAATAGCGTTTACCCAGAACGATTGTGTCAAGACTGAAATGAAGGGCGGCTGCCAGCAAGGCGCCGCTCGGCCCGAGAAGCTTGCTGGAGGGCGCCAACCGATGGGCGAGGCTCAGCTCGCCAGCTTGGAGATGTCCGCGACCCGGTTCATCATGCCGTCGAGCTGTGCCAGCAGCGCGAGCCGGTTGTCGCGCAGCACCGGCTCGTCGGTCATCACCATGACCTGGTCGAAGAACGTATCGACGGCACTGCGCACGCCAGCCAGCACTCGCAACGCTT